>CAMVJN010000001.1 GCA_947167825.1 uncultured Selenomonadales bacterium
GTCCCCTCGACGGGTTGATGTACTGCGATAATTTGCGCCATGTATTCTCCTGCTGTGCGCGTTCGTCGTACATTTGCGCTATAATGCGGCGTTTCTTCCGCAGCGCGTCACCGTCCATGAGTGCCGCTTGTGTTGCCTTGTCCATACCATCACGCCCCTAAAAGGGTTTTCTTGATCGTCCCCGCAGCGTCAGCCGCTAGCGCCCCCTGCGTCTTGTCCGTATTCAGCCCACGACGGAGCCGCCTTTGCATTTCCAGCCGGGAGCCGTTATCTTCTGCCGTCTGCGTAGCCACCGAACCCGGAGCGGAAGTCTTGACAGACGGAGCCGCGACAGCCGCCGCACGGCTTCCCCCGCCGCCAAACAGGCTACTAAACACACCGCCAAACAACTGCAAGTCAAACTTGAAATCCATATCACAAACTCCTTTCAATATCGCGCCAATGCGTCGTATTCTTCTTCTTCCGGCTCGTACTGACTAACACCCGCAAATACAGGCATTGCAAATGTTAAGGCGAGACTGTCGGCATAGTCCGGGCTTTTGCCGATCTTCTCTTTGATTTTGTCTTTAGGTTCCAGAATGATTTTCCCGTTCCGTGCAAATTGATACTCGACAACAGACAACTCGCTTTTGAGTGTCGGCTCGTTTGGCAGCGCCCCGCCGTCTTCCAGCCATTTGCGAAGCTTGAAATACATTTCCGCCCGTAGGTTGGCGTATCTGTCCGTATCCTGCGGAGAGCCGCCGAAATTGACCTCTGTTACCCGGTAATGCAACTGCCGCACACGGTCAACCACGCCCGCGCCCATAGCTCCAACGTCTACAAACACGGCCTGCGGGTTATACGTGTTTATCGCGTTGATAAGAACGTCAGCCGCCTGCATCGTGTCTAATCCCCTGTGCACTTGCTGACGCTGACACCATAGCCCCTTACGCACGGTCAACACGGTAGCATCATCACCAAAACGCGCCACATCAAGGCCGAGAATCACGGGAGCGCCTGCAACGTCAGCTTCCGTCAATTCCCGCTTGCTTGCCGCCGTTACAAGGTCAATCGGAATCACAACATCAGACGCCGACGCGCTGAAATCGCAGTATAATTCCTGCCGTATTGCCATAGGCGTCATGTCTTTCTGCATATCCTCCAACTCGTCCGGCGGAATAATGCCCGTATCAGCGACGGTATACAAGCAGGAAAACCATGCAGGATCGTTTAAAGCCCGTTGATAGGTCTCGTAAAATTGATTCTGCCCTTTCGGCGTCCCGATGAATACCGCCCAGCCCTCGCGGTCAGACAATGCAGGGCGTAAAACCTCGTCCCATAACTCTTTTTTAATCTGCGCGTACTCGTCCAATATTGCCCCATCCCAGTATCCGCCGCGCAGTGCGTCGGGATGGTCAGCGCCGATAATGTAGATTCTTGCGCCGCTTCTTGGTGGATATGCGCTTGGCAATTCTATATACAATTCGCTTTCATTCACGCGCCGCCCCGGAATCACGCTGGAATAATATTTCAGGTATTCCCAAGCAATCATTTTCGCTTGATTGCGAAACGGTGCTACATATGCATAACGCGGAGCCTCTCGTTTGCAGAGCAGCGCCTGCTTAAGCATTTGATTAACTGTGCCGACAGTTTTCCCGAAGCGCCTGTGACAAACGAGCACTGCGAAACGGTGAGAATCCAACGCCGGGTGTATCACGCTTTCCCAGATAGGCCGCGGCGTGTATGGTATTTTTATACTCATTTGTCGCTGTCCTCCGGCTTGTCAGCTTTAGAGCCCCATTCTTTAGAGCCCCATTCAAACGAGAGCTTGCCGCTGCCGCCGCTTATCTCTGTGTCGCGCTTATCTTTCCAGTCGTTTGGGCGCTTGTTCTTGAGGAAAAATATTTGTGCTGTGATGTTACCGGAAACTGCAGCGGAGAAAAGAGCGTTTTCCACAAGATCAACAGAAGCGTCAGCGCCTCTTTTTATAGCGTCCGATATATCTTTCGATTTATCACGCCAAATAAACAACGTAGACCTTGCAATCCCCATATTGTGGGCTATTTCTCCAAGGCTTAAGCCTTGGCTTGCCCAATCTTCAATCATTTGCAGCTTGTCAGGCGCTTCCCATTCATCAAAGCTTGCATTATTCATCCGCTTCCCCATTGTCAACACCACCTTTAAAGCTGGTTTACATAATCGCATACGGTTTACTTTTGAGAAAAAGAATCTAGAAAAAAAGACTCTCGAAGAGAGCCCTTTTTTCTAGATTCTTTTTCTCAAAAGCGGCTGTAAACGATTAAAAAATAACCGCTGACAAAATCAGCGGTTAATAATAGGAGGTTTTCCTATGGATTATTTGCTATGAACATAATAGCACAAATTTCTTGCGCTTATTGCTGCAATAACGACTATCAAGTATCTTTATATTTGTCAATATCCTGTAAATCTGTTGAAATATACTTCTCCACTGCGGCAGTTACAAACGCAACCATTGACAGGCCGCGCTTATCGGCATATCCGCGCCACACGTCCCGGACGCCTTTTTTTACCTGGAGCGTAATTTTTTCATAGTTCTCGCGGTTATAGCCGTCAATGTATCTCATTTTCGCCTCGCTTGCTGGCATTGTCTCCACCCCCTTCCTGTTATATACCATTATATACTATGACGGGATATAATTCAAGCAAAACTTTTTTCAAAAAAATTTCAAAATACCCCTTGACATAAAATATATGACGTGCTATAATGCAATCAGAAAGCAAGAGAGAAAGAAAACAGCGGAGAACGGAAAGAAAAATCAGCACCATATAATTATATGACGTGCTATAAAGAGGAGGCAAACCAACATGACACCAGCCGCGCAAGCCGAAACCCTGCAAAAACTCGCAATGCTGATTACCACAATGGCAGCAGCATTTGCCGGAATCACATTTGAGATTTTAGTAAAATAAAAAGGAGGAAAAAGACAATGGCGAAAATGATGAATCTGCAAGACCTGATCGCGAAGGCAAACGGCAAGAACGAGGACGTGAAAAAGGAACTTCGGCGCGAGTACAAAAAAGCCGCAGCGAAAGCCCATCCCGACCACGGCGGAAGCGCGGAGCAGATGGCGAAACTGAACGAGGAATACAAGACAAAAGAAGCCCTCTTGGGACTGGATGAAGAACTCCGGCAGGCGGTCGAAAAAATTCTCCCGATTCCCGGTATCAATATTGAAATCTGCGGCTCTTGGGTATGGGTCAGCGGCGACACAAAGACCAACAAGGACGAGATCAAGGCCGCCGGGTATCGGTGGGCAAGAAAGAAGGCCATGTGGTACTATCGCAAAGAGGACGACGCGCAACCATGGCACCGCCGGAAAGGAGCCTATAAAGATATGGGATATATTCGCGACAAGTACGGAAGCGAAGAACTCAAAACCAGTTACAGCAACGCACGCTTGACAGCATAACGCAGAGTGGCGCCCCTTCGGGGGCGGTAATGCGGGCAAAGGCGGTCACAACCCCGCAAAATAAAAGGGAGGTATTAAATATGTATAGCGTATCAATTTACACCCGGCCACACTTCGAGGAGACGCCGGAAGGAATCATTACAAAATACTCCGTCACTGTTACGGACTGCTACGGCGTAGACTTAGCAAAAACTGGATTCCTGCCCAAAGTAGAAGCAATGCAAAATTTTAGGGCAATCAATAAACACTATAAAAAAGTTTTGAGGAGGAATTAAAAATGACGAACACAGAAAAGATCATGGAAAAAATCAGGGCACTGATGGAGAAAACTGTCGAGAACGGAGCGACGGAGCAGGAGGCAATCGAAGCCGCGAAAGCCGCCCAAAGGCTCATGGCGAAATACAAAATCAGCGAAGTCACGGCGGAGAAAAAGGAAGAAATTGATTCAACCGAAATGGACATTTCCCGCCAATGGCAAATTATCCTCGCAAACGTCCTTGCAAAAAATCTTTGCTGTCGCTGCATACAGACCCACCCGGAGAAAAGAAAGGTTCGTTTCGTGGTCATGGGAAAAGAGGCAGATCGCAAAGTCTTTGAAAAAATGTATGAATCATTCTTTATCCTCATCTACAAGGGCGCGAAAGAGGCGAAGGCGAAGGCAAAAGCGGAGCACGGCCACACCCACGACGTAGAAAGCGCATATGCCGCCGGGTTCATACAGGCGATTGACGAGGCGATGGGAGAGCAATGCAGGGCACTGGCGCTTGTTGTCCCGGAAGACGTAAACCTTGCAACGCATAGGCGGTTCCCGAGCCTTGGCCGGGCAAGGGCGTGGAGAATCGACGGAAACAGCGCAACGCGCACGGCACGCGCCGACGGCTACAGCGACGGGCGGAGCGCCGCAGGACAAAAGAGAATTGCAGGATAGGAGGCGGACACAATGACGAAACAAGAGAAAGGGCGCATAATTGAGAACATTGAATCAATAATAGAGAGAATAAAGGACACGCGAACCGAAATATGGCAAGCGAACATAAAGACCCTTGCAGACGAATACGCATATATGAGCATGGGCGATGCTTGCGAACATTTAAGAGGCGTGATTAGATATTTGAACTAAGCCGAAACGCCCTCCGGGGCGTCTGCCGGGAATGGCCGCCCGGTACTGATGAGGCAGGCCAAACAAAAGGAGGAATAGAAATGCTGGATTTTAAAAAAATGAAAGCGACGCTTGAAGCCGAAAAAAATCGGCTGAAAATGGTAATCGAAGCGCAAGAAGCAGTTATCCCGTATCTGGAAAAATTTGACGGAAAAATCATCAACAAAAAACTGGTTGATTATATCAACGAACTTGAGCCAATCCGCGCATATTTTCACGGCGAAAAAGAAAGAAAGCAACTGGTCATATACCACAAAAATTTACCATACAATTACAATACCGTTTTGTGGGAATTTGTAGATATGGTATCAAATGACAAACGATTCGATCACAAAAAATTTTCCGCTGTCATGCGGAGGAGAATCCTAAATACCAGAGCCGACTTAACCGCCATAGAATCCGATCTTGCAGACGGCGAAAAACGCGCACAAGAATTTAACTATGTGCAGCAGTATTATATCCAGCTTGCAAAAGGCTTTTCATACTTCATCCGGGGGGAATACGATCATGATTTTAAGATTGGCTGGATAGGATAACGGGACGAATTGTCTGAATCCGACTGGGCAAAACGCTAAAAAACCCGAACGACCTGGGCCTGCGCCGCGCATTGTATGGCGTAGGCCCTTATGTCGTCCAGGACTGCATAATATGTCCGCTCCGCAATATGCAATTCGTCCATTGTTATGACGCGGCTTTTCCGCTGTCCCTCGTATCGTCGGCGGAATATTGCATTGCGAATCGAATCCTCACGACACCAGACGCGAACCGCCCGAACCACCTGCAGCCACCGCTCCGGCCACTCGACCGGGCGGCCGTCCACGAAAACCTTTGGAACCTCCGCCGCGTGGCGTATCGCCTGGGAAGCCGTCGGGTCCGGGATGTAACTATGCCCGGTATGTTCGCCGCTTAAATTACTACTGGGCGACAGCTTCGCTTCCTTGACCGCCTCGGCAATCTGCCGCTCGTGTCTGATCATGTACTCAATTTTTCTGATATTCGCGTCTCGTGATTGTCTCTGCAATATCTCTCGCCTCCATAGACGGCTCTCTCGCCGTCTTTTTTTGCGTACGAATATAATCATCGTGTCATGGTACAAAAGCGGCTAAAAATGGCGTTTCCGCGACTAACGGCTACCCTTAAACATTTCTGATAATGCAACAACGATAACAGCACCGACAAACAGCGCAATCATTTCTTGCCAGTCAATATGAATTGATAATTCAATCATCAGCCGCACCCCTTCCCGACTTCTACAATCAGCCTGTCAAGATACCACCGCGCTGATTGCCTCGATTGTTTCGATTCGCCCCATACAGTAATGCGCCGGGTGATTTACGTTATCATTCTCCATTACAATCTTCCCCTTTTACGATTCTTTTTGTTTACGCGCCGCTGTGCCTCGTCCCGCATTTCCGCGTCAATGCCAAGCACTTCCTCCAGCGTCGTGATTGCCGTTATCACGTCGGCGGATTCCTCTGCAATATCTGTGTCTGTATCATCATCCACGCCGTCCGCTAAATCGTCGAGATTGTTCCGTGTCGTCACTTCGCGCAATACCGCCGCTTTCAGCTCGTCCAGTTCCTCGTTGATTTTCGCAAAATGCTGCTTGACAGTCTGCCCCTTGGTCGCCCCGTGCTCGTCACGCACGCAAGGAAGCGGGCGCGGACAGACGTATTGCTCGTTGCCAATCTCATACCCGTGCGCCTCGGCGTATTTTCTCATTATTTCATCCCCGCTCATTTCCGCGCCTCCTACGCCCTACCCAAAACGTCTAGCACAAAATTTTTCTCGGCGCACGCGATTTCGTCGGCCTTTTTTATAATTTCCTGTCGTGTTTTTGTGTCCATTGCGTCCATATTTCCGCATTGCGTATCTAACCCGACAACAGAAAAAATCAGCATGTCCAATTCTCGTCTTTTTGCGTCAAGTTTCTCATACGCGCTCTTGACCGTATTCATTTCCGCGCCTCCTTTAGTGCCGCCTCTAACTCAATGATCGCATATTCATCTATTGTTTTCTCGTGCTCTGTGATATACAGCAACGCACCCCTAGACCGCAGTATCGCCCACAGCGCGGCTTTTGACTCCGCCTCGGACAACCCGTCAATCCGTTCCTTTATGTCCATCGTCAGCCAGCCCCTCCCATTCTCCTGCCGCCTCTCTGCGCTCAATCAATTCAGACACGGCGGCGTAAACGTCAGCATAGAACTCCGATTTTTCCTTCAAAGAATTTGCCATCATGTGCAAAGCAAGTAACTGTATGCTCGAAATACGTTCAACGCCCATCGTCAGCCCTCCCACTCGTCCTTTAGCTCGTCAATCAGCCGCGAAATCTGGCTTCTCGTCATTTTGTCGAGATCGTACCAGTCCAAATCGTAGCCAAGTTTGAGTATTAAATCCCGTGCGTACTCAATTTGCGCCGCCGTCGCTTGGCGTTCGTCTTTAGTCATTATAATCGTCCTCCCTGATCAGTATATCCGCTTTGTCGCCTTTGTCACTAAACCGTTTGAAAACGATCAGCCTCGTAACCTGCGAATCATCAGCCCAACAAATGCCTTTCAGCGCATCCAGTATCGCTTTCGCGTGATTGTCGGCGTCGCCCGTGTTTTTTCCAACTGGCTTTATAACATTATGCCGCGCCGCCAATTTTTTCCCCTTCGTATAGCTTTTGGGAATGTCAAAATATAAATCAATCCAGCAACTAACCGCCCCTTCCAGCGGTTTTTTTTCGCGCATAGCCGCCTTTGCAGCAATCGTCACCGCCGTTTTGTAGTCCCGGCACCGCTTCGGCGTGTACGTCCCCCGAGCCGTAACTCTAGGCCGCGCCATTGGGACAGGGCGACCGGGAACGGAAAATTCAATCGTCATGTTTCAGCCCCCTTTTTGCATCATAGAATACACAAAGCCAGCACCAATCAACCAGCCAAAAATAAAACCTATTTGAAACTGTGACATTTTGTCAGCCCCCTTGTCCGTAGAAATTCTTCAAGCCCCCACAATGTAGGAACCATCAAACAACAACTCTGAATCAACATCCTTCCCTCCTTCCGATTAAACGGACAATCACAATCTTGCGTTTCTTTTTTATGTTCTTCGCACCACCGCTCCACCGTCAGCGCGGCTTGCACCACGTCCTCACGCGTCATTTTCACATTCTCACCTCCCACGCATCCTCAAGTCCTGGATAAAGCGCGTTTAGATTCTCGCGGATATTCTCAACCTTTGTCTTGCCTTGGTTTATATCCTCTGCCGAAAATTGCATCCCGGTCAAAAACTTCAATAGCCGCGCCTCGCCAAAGCCGAAAACACTATGAAGCACCCACGCCGCCAGCGTGTATGTCGTGACCGTCGCTTCAAGATTGACGTGTTCCGCCACAACGTCCCGGGCGTTTCTTACAAACGCCTCCGCCCCGCCTTTTTTCGCTAAAGCCCGCCGCTCTTTTCGATTCATGCCTTCGCCCTCTTTGCCTCCGCAAGCTGGATAACCTTGCCGCTTAATGCTTGCTGTTGTTTCTGAGGCAGCCGGTCCAGCACTTCCAGATTTTCCCGTTCCGTTTTCTGTTTATCGCAAATCTCGTTATACATCCGCATGAATTGAGCGCGGCATGCTGGCATATCGCTCTCTTCCATGAAGCAAATTGCCCGTTTGCCGCCATAGTTTTTTAGAGTGTACTCAACTTCCGGGCATGAAAATTCCCATTTCCTGTCCATGCCATTCATTCGTGCCTGCCGCATGACTTCGCCCCACGCCTCCGCCGCAGCAGGCACGGCCTTTCCATCAGCGGTAATCTTAATTGAATTTGCTGCCTCCATGATCTGCGAGACAGCAGGAAAATACGCCAACGTATCAAGCAGTTTCATCATAGCCGCCTCAATCTCAGACGGAGCAAGCCGCGACAAAGCACGCGCATAGATAATCAGCGTATCTTCTTTTACATGGGAACTGGGAAACGCCATCAAGTACGGTTTTAAGACCCTAACAACATCTGCTTCCTTCGTCATTCTTATTACCCTCCAAACTTTCAAGCATAGATATAGCCCGATCTGCAATATCGGCCTTTTCGCTGTATATTGTTTCCTGAGGAATTTCATCTTCCCATCGTCGCTGATTCAGCCACGTCGCCGGATTCGGGATGAATTGCCCTCCGTCTTTTTTCCACTGTCGAGAAAGAGACGCTGCACGAACCGCGCGAATCATCGTTTCATGAAGCTCCTGCGTAGGCTTGATTTTCAAATAAGCTTTTTCAGCAGCGCCTTTCCCGGTCTTGTTAGGGTAGGCATCCCAAAACTCCTTGAATCTTCTTTTCCACAAGTTTTCCACAGGCTTGCCCTCGCGCGCGTGAGACTGTGCGTCAGCACACTCGACACTTGATTCAGGATTCAGAGAATGGGGATTCAAGGAAGAGGGATTCAGGGATTCAGAGAATGGGGATTCAGCATGGCTCGACAACGCCTTTTCATGGCTAGGCAACACCTTGGTCTTGCCTAGGTCTTGCCTAGGCATTTCCTTTCCACTGCATTCAGTATTTTCAAGTGTTTCATCCTTTTCATCGTAAGGAGGTATGATACTCTTTGCTTCTCTTGGGTGTGGATTTTGGTGACGTGTAAAGGTTATGACTTGTACATACCTTTTCCCGGCTATGCAGTACCTTTTAATGAAATTTCGTGAATCAAGATCATTCAAAAGAGAATCGACGTCAAAATTATCATAGGGAAAAATCTCAGCTTTGATTTTTTTCGGTCGATCCTCCAAGCGCCCCTCACGATCTGCAAGCAACCATAAACCAATAAACAAAAGCCTTCCCTCTGGGCTAATTTCAGCCAAATCCTCATTCATAAAAAACCCAGGCTTTATATTTCTCGCTCTAGCCATAACGCCACCCCATCAATACGGAATATCATCATTCCCGCCGAAGTCTCCGCCATCGTCCTGCCGTCTGCTGTCCGCAAACTCGATATTGTCCACCAATACGTCCGTCGTGTAGTGCTTCACGCCGTCCTTCTCATAGCTGCCGGTCTGCAAGTTGCCCTCGACCAAGATTTTTTTGCCTTTGAAAAGATACTTCTCCGCAAATTCCGCCGTCTTTCCCCACGCTATCAGCGTCGGAAAGTCTGCTTGCTGCTGGCCGTCCTTTGCCTTCCTGCGATCTACCGCCAGTGTCATTCGAGCGTATACCTTCCCGCTGTTCGTCTGCCTCACGTCCGGGTCCTTCGTCAACCGGCCGCAAAGAATTACACTGTTCAAAATACTTCCTCCCTTCGCCCCCGGCATTACACCGGGGGCTTTAAGTTTTTCATGTGGGCTTTCATAGCCGCTGGCCTTGTCCATTGACGTTGATATTGCCGCCATTCTCGCGGGTATTCTTTCCATTCGCGTGGTTGATATAGCTGTGCAAAAGGCAACGCCCCAGCCCAAAATATTGTTTGCAAGCGTTCTTCATTCTCGCTCATATCGTCACCGATCAGCGCATAACAACGGATTTTATTTTGACTAAATCCCGCCTTGACTAGCTTCTCGCACGCTTTCAGAAAAGGCTTTATTCTTGGCTTGCTATCGCAAGCCAACCACAAATCAAATATCCGCAAGTTTCGCATTTCTTCAACGTCCCAATCCGTCAAAAACTCGCTTTCAAGTCCCCCCCTAAAAGACACTTGCTTTTGTGTTTTCAACATATCGTAGACGCGCCGCTTGTGCGCCTTGCTGCACGCAAGAAAATTATTGTCTTGAATAATATTCCCAACGGCGAAATTTTCGATTTCCCGCAAGCGTCCTTCGCGTTTCGGGACAAAACAGAAAGCGCAGTTATTTATACAGCCTCGGCTTGTTACCGTCACTCCGTGCTTTAGATACAACCCCGGAACAAAATCGCCTGTGCAAGGATCGTCAAAAGCAACGCCGCCTATTTTTACAGGCTTGTCCGTCACATCTTGCCAACAATCCCTAAGCCATTTACCGCGCTCAATATCCCAAGTGAACGTAACGACAATGTGTACTTCGTCATGTTCTGGGACAAACAGCCCCGGCACATCGTAAAACGCCAAATCATCAACGGGCGTTAAGTTTGTTTTTCGTGCAAATACCCGCAAGATTCGTTTCATTTCCGTGCAGCCTCATCCAGCGCCGCATCCAAAATCTCATCATCATCATTGGTTGTTGCGTTTTTTGCAATAACCTCTCCCGTCTCTTTATCAACAGCCTCGGCCTCAATCACCGTCTCGTCCGGCATATCCGCCATGTTGACTTCCAATCCGCTCTTGATCGTCTCGTCCTGTGAAACGGCTCTCACAAATTCTGTTTTTATCGGCGCATATTTCAGTGATTGCTTTAATACGGTTTTCTTGGCCATGCTGTCGAAGTTTGTGTTCCACGGAGAAAAGGAGCTATTTGCCGCTTTGGAGTATTTATTTTTGTGAGCAACCACATCTTCTTTGCTCATAACCTCAAATCCATAGCCGCCCGATTTCGTATGCCATACGGCGTAGTACAGAATCACCGCGCCCCTATCCTTCAAAGCTGGAATGTGTTTCAGCTTCGGCGTCAATCCCAGCTCATACTCGAACGTGTCATTCTCATGCACTTCATGCGCCTGAATATCCGTTATCTCCCCGCTCCTATACGCAAGGTCAATCAATCCTTTTGCTCCAAGGACAAACTGAACCTCATCGACGCCCTTGTTTTTGAACGGAATCAAGTACGCTTGCCCCAACGGGGTATTGGGTTCCAACCCAAGTTGTGCGGCCTGCATCATAGCTCCAAGAAAACTTTTCGGCGTGCATTGCGCAAGCGTTGGATTCGTACTCATGGCCGTCAGCACCATGCGCGTAAACCGCTCCGGCGTAATGACCGAAGGCAGCGCCTTCTGTATCTCGCCCTGCATGGAGACGATCAAATCCTTCATACTCTTTTGCGGCTTCGCCGCCGCCTGTGTGGTCGCCTGTGTAATTGCTCCGCCTTTAATGTTTGCCATTGTTTTTCTCCTCCTCTGGATAATTTTCTTCTAATATTTCCCCTATGGTTTGACCTGTTAAATCGCATGCACAATAAACATCGTAGGAATCATATCCGCTTTCGATACTCGAAGCCCCGCGCCTTGCGTAGTCAACTGCTTCATCAACAGATATATAATTCCCAAAATCTCCGCTCTGATACGCCGTGCAATCCTCGGTGCAATACCTAGGACACATTAGCCTATGCTTCCTTCCGATTGCCTGTACTCGTCTACATGCCTTTAAGTGTATGCAATCTTCCATGACCTCAAACACATCCTCACCCCGCAATCTTCAAAACCCTAGTGGGATTCCCCACCTTTGAATACTGCTGCCATACGTCCGGCCTCTCCGCCTTCAGCCGCTTGCTGTCAATCGTCGTGCGCCCGGCTTGCGTTTTCCATGTTACCCTTCGACCCTCGGCAGTCGTCCCAATCTCGGCGTCGCCAAGCATAGCCCGCAGCTTGTTTTCCTGCTCGTCGATCTGCGACTTGATATTCTTCGCGCTCTCTTTCAGACCGTCCAACGCCAGGAAAATTTTGTCGGCCTCACTCGGCAATTCGATAGCCTGACCGCCGCCGCTAAACTTCTCCGCCAATGCCTGCGTGCAGCTCTCGGAGCCGTCCACGTCCGGCATTTCCTGCGCCTCGACCTTCCGCCAAAACTCCGCCTCGGCTTCAAGCAGAGCGGAAATATCGTCCTCGTTCCGCGGTATCTCTTTCCATACAAAGTGATTGCCGCCGATCAGCGCCGCAATGTACCACGTCTTTGCCCCTGTGACCGCCATGTAGTGCTGGCATTGGACGTAGTACGCATCAGGCACATTGTCCCCGTCCCAAGCTTTCGCCGCGAAACCGTTTGCCGTCTTGCATTCAAGCCCGGCATCCTCACCCACGACAAGCCGATCAACCGACGCCAACAGATAAGGGATATCGTCGTGCTGTAAGAGACCCCGACGTACAACCTTCTTTCCCGTGCGAATTGTAAACTCTTTTGCAACGACTTCTTCCAACGTCGTACCCCAATACACATACTCATTGTCACTCAAATCCTCCGGCTCCGCCTGCCCCGTTTTCTCTAGCCAAAGCTGGAACGGAGACTTCCAGTGATTCAGCCCGACGATCACAGACGCATCCGAGCCGCCGATTCCTTTGTTTCTTGCCGCCAACCATGCGGCCTTGTCCTGCATCTGCTCGACCGTCATAATCAATTTTGCCATTCGTCTGACCTCCCATCGTATGCCTCGTCAGCCTTCCGGCACAGTTTTTCCCATTCGCTTTCCCGTCCCGGCTCGTCGTCGTCCGGCCAATAGGAATCAAGCAGCATTTTGTTTTCTAATTCATTGTTCACGTTCAAAACCTCCTTTTGTTTCCACGCCTGCCGTGCCTGCCGCATTATGCAATCCTAGTTTGTAAAGCCGCCGCCGCCGCAAACACTTCCGAAAGCTCCTGCAAATCAGCGTACTTCTTTTGAAATTCCCGAAGCTCTGCAAGCGCGGTTTGCAAAAGGCTTTCCCGCAAATGTTCGTTTCCCATGGCTGAAATAATGGAAATATACGAATGCTTTTCTTCCGTCGCCCGGACAAAAGCGCGTACAGTTTTTGGCGCTTCATCCGCTACATGCTCGACCGTAACTGTCAAGCTGCGAAGGATTGCTCCCGCCTGCGTTTCGCGATACTTTTCCGCCGCCTTTTTATTGTCCCATTCAAAGCAGTTATGCAGCGGCGCGTTTTTCGGCGTTGATTCCTTGACAATAATCTCCGGCGATACCTTTCCATGCTTCTTCTCAAGCCCTTCGATAAACTCCCCTGCAACTTGCGCTTTTACAGGCATTGCAAATTTCCATGAGTAAATCATTTCAAAACCCCCTTTGATATAATCTTGACCCCACCAGCCACACCTAGCCACGCCCCGCCTCAACCTAACAAGCCACGCCTAACCCGGACATACCACACCTGCCTTGCCCAACCATAACCTGCCTCGCCCCGCTCGGCCACGCCCCGCCTTACCTGCCATGCCAAAACCCGCCATGCATCAACCAACCGTAACAAAACTGACCTAGCCTCGCCTGCCTTGCCTAGCCTTGCCTAGCCCCGCCATACCTAACCGTGCCATACCGAGCCTCGCCCCGCCTGCCAAAATCAAGCTACATGGAAACGTCCATAAGTGCCATCTTTGGAAGGACGCCATTCACCAATCCCGTTTGCGAATCCGCCAAGATTAAGGATATTCGTAATCTGCTCCGCCGAAATTGCTTGTTCGTTGTATGTGATTTCAAGCGTAACGCTCCACTCCGTAAACTCCGGGCGGTATCGAATATCCGCCGTCCCCTGCCCAATACGAACCATATCCTCACGGATAACAGGCGGTGCCCCTTCGATTTCCGCAAACTCCCCGGCAATATGGAAAGCTCCGCGAAGCGTCGTTTTCTTGTCAACCGCGCCTTGCTGATACGCCGCGTCGATTGCACTTGACTTGAACGCCAATACCGGGAAACCAAAACGACCTTTCTGCACCGCCGCCATGATTTCATCATCCGTCATGGAATCAAACTCCGGCTTTTCGGAAAGCCAATACAAAGCCGCTGCAAAATCAACCATAGGACGCTTTGCGTCTTTGCCAGTCGTTGCCTTCTTCATTTGCTTGTAAAGCATTTCCTTTTTCGCCTTTTCGCTCCATGCGTGAACGATCAGCGGCGAATCTCCGACCAGTTTCAAAGAAAACCTTTTCAGCTTGATACCCGGAATCGAGATTGCCATTTCCTCTTTTGCTTTTTTCGTTGTTGCCATTGTTCAAAACTCCTTTTCATGTTATAATTTAATTGTTCAAAACTTCTTTTAGGCTTGACGTGTTGGCCCACGTCAGGCCTTTTTTCTTTTTCCGCGGTTCCTCGAATACTCCCGCCACCAGTCAAGGCACGCTTGGCACATCGTATGCCCTTCGGCTGCCTTTTCCCTGCGGCACTTTACGCAAATGCCTTTTGCCTTGTACCACTCCCGCGTCTCTTTTGCCTCGGCGGAAATCTTCTCCTTATACTTTTGATACCGTTTGCGCTGATATGCATTTGCCCTTGACCTATACGCCTTGTAGCCACAGGCCGCACAGAGCTTTCGATTCAGCGCGGCGTTTTCCGGCAGCGGCTCACCACAGACCTCGCAATATCTCATGCCAATACCCCCAAAAGGAACCAAGCCTCGACCAAAAAAGCTGCAATCAATACCGCATCTTTCCCCTCATCCGTCAAGCTGTCCCAAATCTTCATGCTACTTTCACTCCTTCCGGTATTTCATACGCATCCATTCCCCGTGCTTGCCAATGCTCATATCGGCAGCCGCGGCTCCGCCTCCATCCCGGGGCAAACAACACGGCGTCGCAAGACTTCATCAGATTCGTTGCCATTCGCAAGATCGTGTAATCGTCCAAGTCCTGGAAGTCCTTGAAATACTCCAACGGATTGACAATCACAAAATCATACTCGCCTTCCCTGCGCCACAACTCTTCATACAGTTTCGCCAGCGCAGCCGCTTTCTCGCGGTTCTCCTGCCGCCCGCCGAACGGGTGTGAAAGATAAATTCTTCGCATTACATCCCCCTCCAATCACATTTTCCCCAGCGTCCACGACGCCCAAATACCAACCCAAAGCCCGAACGTCAGACCGGCAAGAAAGCCGAGCATCGAAGCCGTCAGGATAAACCGCAAAAAATTATCCATCGTTATCACCCAATGCATCCGCCCAACACTGGCCGCAATGCCCAAGTTCAAAAACGCGCTCCGTGTCCTCATATCCACAAACATCTTTATTGACTGCTTTCAATCCGGCATCATGAGGACAAGCGCCGTTTTCAATAACTTCTTCAAAAAACGTCGGGGAGTTTACACGCAACATTTTCAAAGCTTCGACAACCTTCTTCTTACTCACGTTGTTACCCCTCCAAACCTGCCCAACCGGGCCCAGCCTCACGCCACCATGCCATGCGCCGCCTCAACTCACCACGCCTAGCCTGCCATGTTATGTCATGACGTTCTCAATCTGCTCCATCGAAATCCCTGTAGCCTGCGCGAATCGTTGCGGATAATAAATGTACTGCCCGCGCCCGAACCGCGCTTTCTTCGGCTGGATATATACGCCCCAATCGACCGTCTTTGTGCGGAGCAAATGCCTCACGGTTTCTTGCGGCTGGTTCAGTAGCCGCGCCACGCCTTCCGTCCGTAACTGCTTCATGTTGTCACCTCCACGATTCGCCGTATCACATAATCGGCTATGCCCAAGCCCAAGAAAAACCTTTATGCGTATGTCGTTTCCCGTTGCAACAATCGCTTATATGGGCTTGGTTTCCGTGAATCTGCCTTGCCGCTTCGCTTGCGCTTTCGTATATCTCCAACAATTCTCCATGCCCAAAACATTTGACACGTCTTTTCTGCTTTTCTACTGCTGCCATAATTGATTTTGTAACCGCTTTTCGCATATTGTCAGTAAACACCGTCAGTCCTGTTTTCCATGAATGTTTTTGATTTTCTGACGGAGTACACCACTCTATATTATCAACATGATTATTTGTCTTGATCCCGTCTTTATGGTTAATCCACTTCTTCCCTTCGGCATTTTTAAGAAACGCCAAAGCGACCAATTTATGAACATGAATTGTTGTTTTTTTATGTTCTGCGGTACATAGACCTACCGAATAATAACCGCGAGTAACTGACGGTTTAAGGATTTTTGAGTTATGCCTAACCCGGCCATAATCGCTTACTTCATACTCTTGCAAGCCTTCAATCGGCACCCTTTTCCAAGATTCCGTCACCATCAACAACCTCCTTTATACGTTTTATAACCCAATTTGCCACAGGTTGCGCCATTCCGTTGCCTAGTGCTTTGTACCTCGCCGTGTCCGAACAAGTCTTGTCGTCGATCAGCGTATAATTATCTTCTAGCCCCTGCAATCTTTCTGCTTCCAGCGGCGTCAAGCGTCGCACGGTTTTTTGACATACAAGCGTTTCGCTTCCGCCGCCCATTCCGCCGCCGCTTTCTTTCTGTGCCCCAGCTACGGTGTCTTTGCGAAACGCCCCAAAGCTAGATTCCACAAATACCTCGTCGGCGTGCGTCATGTCGTAGACGGCGACCGTCGGTCTCTGTGTCCCGCTACATTCCGCCGTCAACGTCGCGGCCGTCTCGATTGCATAGCCGATGCTTGCGGTTGGACCATTCCCCGCCTTGAACCCTGCGGCGATTATATCCGGGCCGCGATCCACACACGGCGAACCGTCTGCCCTTGCCGTCAGACTTCGGGCTTTATCGGGGACGAACAGCACCTGATCATTCGTATTTGCCGCCAGTGTCAGGCTTCGCTCCCTGCTGACAAGAGCACCTTTCCCCCCCCCCGGCGCATCCGGCGCGCATCCGTACGACGCTTGCGCCTCCAGCACCACTTTCAGTTCCGTCGGCAAATCCTTCTCGCGCCGCTCTGCTCTCCGAAGAATCCCCTCGCACGCTCTCGCGCTCAAATAATATTTCTCCGGCACTGTGTCCTGTAAAATCTGCGACAAGAAAGATTCGACGGCGACGTTGGGGGACGCCCCAATATTGCGCGTCAAGCACTCTCCAGGCAAGCGAACCGCCATCCCATTCGACCATTCCGGCGTCTGCCCATTTGTTATTCGCAGGCATTGGAATCTCGGCCTCTGTGATCTCTTCAAGCACGGCTCTAAAATCCAATCCTTTGTTACTGCTAAACGCTCCGGGCACGTTTTCCCAAACGAAAAATCTTGGAGCCTGTCCCCCACTGGCACGCCGCATATCTCGAACAAGTCTAATTGCATCTCGGAACAATCCGCTACGTTCACCCTTCAATCCCTCCTGCTTTCCCGCGACGGATAAATCCTGGCATGGGCTTCCCGCGCAGACAATATCCACAGGCCACAACTTCGCGCCGTCCAGCTTCGTAATGTCGCCAAGCTGAACCGTGTTCGGGAAATGCTTTGCCGTCACCGCGCACGGGAAAGGCTCAATCTCGCTTGACCAAATCGGCTCGACTCCTGCGTGTTGTGCCGCAAGCTGCCAGCCGCCGATTCCATCGAACAAACTTCCTAGCGTCAAAATCTCGCACCATCCTTTCATGCGCCCTGCGTGGCGGGGGATTTACACTTTGGGTGTAGTTCCTCGCCAAAAAAAATATTCATATCATACGACGGGAACGCTCTTTTGAATTTCTGCAAGAAGTCGCGGCTCAAATTACGCTCTCCATATTCTACTTTTTCGTAGAAAGACTTTGAAACGCCTAGCCGCGTCGCCATCTCATTTTGAGAAAGCCCATTTTCCAGCCGAAACCGCTTTAATGTTTCCACTTTTGCGCCTCCTTTCTTTATCACACTCACAGTGTAGCACACATAGAGTGTAATTGCAATACCCAAATTTTATTTTTTTACACTCATTGCGTAATTCCTAGAAATTGCACTTTTCGTGTGATATTATCCTATTAAAGGAGGCGATTATATATGATGCTCAAAGAATTAAGGGACACACGGAATTTGACACAAGCAGAACTTGGGGACGCTCTAAACATATCCCCCTCTACAATCGGAATGTACGAACAAGGACGACGCGAACCAAGCCTTGACGTACTCCAAAAACTCGCCGACTATTTCCACGTCACCACCGACGAACTTCTAGGCCGGGACGCGCCGAAGCCTATCATGGAGGAAATGACGCGCCTCTTGCTTGCGCCCCCGGACGGCGTGGCAAACCCGACCAAGGAAATGCTGGACGACTATTCCAGTCTGTCGGCGGAGGGCAAAGAAAAAGCGCGTTCCTACATTAAATACCTCGCAAGCGAGGACAAGGAAGCGCGCATCAAAAAAGACTATGGGAAATCAACAACGGCATAGACTAGGGAGGGGAAACCATGAGAAACCCTAACGGCTACGGCTCCATCTACAAACTCCACGGCGCACGCCGAAAGCCTTTCGCCGTCTGTGTCACGGCAGGCCGGAAACCGGATGGCCGTCTCGTGCGGAAATATATCGGCTATTACGAGACGCGGCGGGACGCGCTTTCTGCCCTTGCAGCCTATAACGATAACCCGTTCGACGTTCGCGCTCGTGACGTTACTCTTTTGGAGCTATGGGAGAAGTGGAAAGAGTATCGAACCGGGCGCGGGAAGAAGCTGCCGGACAACTACAAAAACGCCTTTCGTCATTGCGCCGCTCTCCACAACAAACGATTTATAGACATAACCACAGCGCAAATCCAAGCCACTGTGGATAACGTATCATCCATGCCACATACCGCCGTCCATGTTCGGATGGTTTTCGGGCTGCTATATAAGTACGCTAAAATCATAAACCTTACAGCGTCAAACCGAGCGCAAGGCGTAGAAGTCCCCAAACTCCCAAAAAGCACAAAGCACAAGCCTTTTTCCGCGGACGAATTGAAAAAGCTATGGCAAGACACAGACGACTTCGGCGTCCAGCTTGCCCTTGTCTATTGTTATACCGGCCTGCGTCCATCCGAGCTAATAGAAATGCGCCGCGAGAACGTACACCTGAAAGAAAGATATATGATCGGCGGAATGAAAACCGAGGCGGGAATCAACCGCTGCATACCCATAGCGGAAAAGATTGTCCCGCTGATTGAAGGCTTTCTGGCCCGCCCGTCCGAATATCTATTGACCGCCCCGGACGGGACACACCCGCAGGATTTACAAGCGTTGACCTATAGATATTGGAGGAAGTCAAAATCCAAAATTGTCCTGGACCACTACCCGCACGACGGACGCCACACTTGCGAAACAATGCTGGACAATGCCCACGTCGCAAAGCGCACAATCCAGCTCATAATCGGCCACGCCGGGGGAGACGTTGACGCTTTATATACCCACAAGACGCAAGCCCAGTTAATACAGGCGATCAACAAGATATAATTGCATACACGTTGCATACAAAAAAGCCCGCAGTCTCAATGACTACGGGCTTTCGTCGTTAATCTATTTTTAATTTATAGCAGTTTTCCGTTATTTCTGTAAACAACTGCAACTACTGTATTCTCAAGCGGTCAAGGATATTTTTTCTTGTTCGTTATTCGTTCTAAAACGGGCTTCTTTTTTCTTCGTTGCATACAAGCTGCATACAAATTAACTTAAAAAATGGGGATGGTTTTCGCCATCCCCATTCTCTTACATCTTGGAAAGCATTTCTTTGATGATTTCCTTATCGTGTCCCTGCGCTTCCTGCATCAAGCCTTCGAGTTTGTCGCGCATACCGTCCCGGCTGTAACCGTCACGGCTGACAAACTGTCCGTTCATGCCGCGCCCTCTGCGATAGCTATTGCCCTCGTCGTAGGAACCGCGATAGCTCATGCCGTCCTCGGAATATCCATCCATCGGACGACGGAAGCTGTTACCGCCATCGAAGCGTTCCATAGCTTCAATCGTTTTGATTTTTGTAATGCCGCTGACCGCAGCTTTCGCGGTTTCAACGGCGCTCTTGTCTTTGAAGTGTCCCTGCTCCGCATATTCGCGAAGAACCTCATGGAACATCTCGCAGATTTTGTCCATAACCTTGTCCATCGTATCACCCCTTTACCGCGTAATCGCCAAGTCAGGCCGCGAGAAGATGATGTTCGCGTCCTGTACCAAAATTGGCTGATTGCTTGTGTTCCGAACCGTCACCGTCTGGCAGCATCCCTGGAAAATCGCCGCGTTGATTGCACGGCTCACATTGAAATACTGCTCCACGGCTGCGGGCGTTACAATCATTGTCGAAGCCGGAAGCGTCGCGCCGTCGATAGCGATTGCCAAGGAGATCGCTTCAACCGTTCCGCCTGTCGGCACGGCAATGTTTGCACCGAAATCCACAAGATAATTCGCGGTCTTTCCGCGCTGGCACTGACAGCCGAAAATGTTCGGGACGTACCCGCGCAAGAGGAAGCTGCCCGTGTCGTCGCGGTGAAGAATCAAGCCGCGATTGCACGGAACCGGGCTTTCCGTGAATACAACGGATTCCCCCGGATTTACCGTTTGAATATCAACGTTGCTGTACTCTGCCATGTACGACACCCCCAATCAGGCGCCGCAACCACAGCCATAATTTACAGGGGCGCAGCAATTCGGATTTTGTACCATATACGCAGGTACAGGATTCGGATTCAGACGCGCCAAAAGATTCGCCGTCTGCGCCTCGTTGTTCGCGAGAATCTGCGCCGTCTGCGCGGTCTGACTTGCCGCCCCCTTCAAAGCTGCAATCTCCGCCGCTTGGTCGGCGACCTTCTGCTTGAAGCTGTCAAGTTCAAGCTGGCACAGCTTGTCCATTACGGACTGGAAGCCCTGCCGCTGGCCATCCAAGAGCGCCTGCGTGTTTCGCGTCTGATTCTCGATAACGTCACGGATTCCATTGGACACCGCCGCACGGTCAGCACAAGCCTCGGTCGCCACGGTATATTTGAGGTCAGCCGTCGCCGCTCGGTTCTCGCAGCAGCACTGCTGCAACGCCATCGCAAGGCTGTTCATCTGCTGATTCGTCGCGCTCTGATTCGTGTAAAGCGTGCTGTTGATAGCGTCCTTCGCGCCCGTAATTGCCTGTGCCGTCGCATACTGGCCGTTTGTGACTGCCGCCGTAATTGCCGCATCGCCGGAGCAACGAGCGACCGCCGCATCCGCAAAGCCGTTGCCGACCTGCGACTGCAAAGCCGCAATGCCGGACTGCGTGGCCTGCTGGTCAAAGCCGCGCTGCATATCAGCAACCGCGCCGTTGTTGCCAAATCCGCCGTTGCCCCATCCGCCGCCAAAAGCAAACAGGAACAGGATAAGCACCCACCAAGCGCCGTCTCCGCCCCAGCCGAAGCCTCGGCCACCGTTGCCGCCGTTCAGTACAGCCGCAACATCCGCGGCAGTCATGCCGCCGTCTGTCATACTCATATTGATTACCTCCGATTGATTTATTTATATCTGGCCAGATATATCACGCTTTGCGCCCCATGATTTGCGAGGCCATTTGCGAAAGCTGATTGTATTGCTGTTGTGTCATTTGCCCGCTATTCAAAAGTTCCTGCACTGTTTGGCGCGGGTCCTTCTGCATCTTGGCAAAATTCGCGGCGAAGTTCTGAAACTGTTGGAGCATATTCATAGGGTTATTCATTCCTTCTTCGCCTCCCCCAACGCCTCTAAAACCTTGTTCAGTTTATCCTGCAAACTGGAAAATTCTTCCCGCGTGACAGTGCTTCCGTCCGCCGGAGCGGCCTGCACGATTTCCTTAAACTCAAACTTCCGCATTTGTTGAGGCAGCCCGTTCGGGGCCGTGGTTTTGAGCCAAAAAATACAGGCGTCAAAATCAATCAACGCTACCGTCGAGCCAGCGGCTACCGGGTACATTTGCGCTCCGCCCTCGCCGTTGACCGGCACGAGCATAATCTGATTTTGCGTCTGCTGCATAGGGTTAAACATATTATTAGGGTATGCCATTTATACATCGTCCTCCTTCGACCAATAATAGATTGGCGTCTCTGCTTCGCTGTCCCATGTATCGTAATGATCACCGTCAACGACTGTGACGACGTGAGAGCCTGTGCCTAAAAGGAAGCGCCCCGAAGGATGATCGCGGCAAAACTCGGCTACGGTGTAGCAGTCCGGGCACGTATCCGGCAGTGTGTGTCGTTTATAGCCGTGCTCCTTCAAGAACGCTCCCCAAACAGGATTAGAAGAAGGCATATCAAACATTTTGTACCCCTGCGTCACAACGCCAAGGTACGCAGTTTGCCAGTCAATATCCATCAGTTTCGATATTGCGCGAACCACGCAATCACCGACGATATTCTGCGCCGGGTTTGGATTGTATAAAACAAACATATTGTCTCACCCGAAGGGAATTATCTCATATCAAATACGATCTAAAGTCTCTGTAAAGACAAGAAAAAAGGCGGCTCATTTCGAGCCGCCCGTTAGTGCTTTCCCTATTATAATGTATGCTTCGTGCAATCGTGTTTTTACATAGTTCATACCGCAATGCAGATCAAGCGAGATTTTTACGACTGTCTCGGCTTTGAGTATATGCCGATTCAATATTTCTTCCTGCTCCGGCGTTAGCTTTGCCTCGTACACAATCGCATTGTACTCGCTCCGCGTCGCGCATTTCAAATACGCACGCGCCGCTTTGCAGTCTGGGTTCATAAAAATTCCCCCTCATTATTTTGCTACCGCTACCCCTACGGCAACAAGGCACAAGACTTCCCATAGATTTCTTTGGTTCCGCAGCCGCCCCTCAATTTTGTCCCGCTCCTGCTCGGATTTCTTGAATGATTCCCGCGCACTCTGCAACTCTGCGTTGGCTGTCCTCAACGATTCGTCTAGCCGCTTCGTTTCCGTTTGCAGCGCGGCCAACTGCACTTTCAGCGTTTCCAGTTCTTTCCTCGATTCGCTCAATGACAACGACGCTTCGTTCAAGTCCAGATTGGATTCGTTCAGCAGATTCAACAGCTCGTTGTTGTTCTGCTCCAGCGCGGTCAAGTGATTGCTCAACGTCTCTAGCTCTGTCTCGCTGATTTGATACATCCGGCTCTCGGAGCAGATACCAACAGACGGCCAGAATAAAAATAAAAACGCCGCAATAAGCGACGCACTTAAAAACTTTGTTTTCTTCCACATCTTCACGCCTCCCTATATCGTAATTTCCTGCGACAAATCCCAAGGCGGCTTGCCGATATACAGCACGTTCGAATCGGCGGCAATATCCGTGTACGGGAAAATATCGGAGATTCTCTCCAAAACAGGCACAGAGATTTCTGCCGCTCCGTCGATTGCCGCCCTTACGAGCCGCATTTCGTTATCTGAAAGCGGGGCGTTTGACTTGACAATCATATCAATACCCCGAAAGATAATCGGTTACGCCCCGCGCAATCGCTCGGGCGAACTCGTCCTGCTCGTCACGCAAAAGAACTGCGTCGTCGGGATGGTCGATAAAAGCCATCTCGACAAGGACGGCGGGCATATCGGTTCCGTTCAAAACGGCAAGGTCGGTGCGTGCTTTCAATCCCCGGTCATAAGTGCCAAGGCTATCGACAATCTGATTCTGGATGCACCCGGCAAGTTTATGCCCTTCCATGTCGCTTGGATAGGTCAGCGTTTCCGTCCCGTTGGCGACGCCGTTGAAAGCGTTACAGTGGATAGAGATAAACAAATCCGCGCCCCACTCGTTTGCCGTCTCGTAGATTTTCCGAAGGCTTTCATGCTGCAAAGATTTGACTTCGCACCCCGCTTCCGTCAGATACTTTTCGACAAGCCGACCGACAGCCGCGGCAATCTCGTTTTCATACAGCCCCATTTCCTCGTTGACCGCGCCCGGGTCATAGTCCGATGTGCCTTTCAGTTCCAGTTGATCATGTCCGGGATTTACGAATACTTTCGTCATGTTCACACCTCCGTCAAGGATTCTCGCCGCCCGGCGAATTGAATTTACTGTTGATATAGTGCTTCGCAAGGTCAACGCCCGCCAGCGTCAGCAAACCGGAAATTGCCGCTACACAGGCTCCAAGCCCTTGCCATATAGAGCCGAGGTCGAATTTCAGCCCGTAGAAACCATTGGCGTAATACCCAACGCCCCACGAAAGCAGAACGAAAAGGATAAAGAATAAAATTAAAACGCCGATGAGAATAATCAATTTCTCAAGATGGCGTTTGCTCCAATCGGCCATATTCAAGATTTCCTGCTTCAATTTGCTAATTATTCTCAATAAGACACCCCATTCCATCCAAACGCATTATAAGCCGCATAGACGGACTTTTAATAGCCGCGCATAAGTTTATATACGCGGCTATCGTTTCGTCCGTCCTTGCCATGTTTCTCGCGGTCATTTTTCGGCGTACTCGAACCGAACCATTTTCATCAACTCGTCAAGCCGCGCGTGCGCCGATTTTGACCTCTGGTCGATTTCGGCAACTTTCAGATCGAGCAAGTGATGCGCGTCCTCGATTTTTTGCAACTGGTTGTCCATCCTCCGTAGCGTATCGTCAAGCCGAAGAATAGCTTCGTTCAACGGTTTCAAAACCGCGAAATGAAACGCCGTCGCGCAAAGCCCCGCCACTGATACAACCTGCCCCATCATTTCCCAGTTCATGCGTCATTCCCCCACGCCGACGATTTCCTCATACTTCTGCTGCGTGATTTTCCCTTTCGCAACGTATTCCAACAGGATATCGTTGACCGCCGGCTTTCTCGAGGCCGGAACCTCGTCCCATGTTTTCGTACCCGCAACCAGCCTGTCTGCCCAGATTTTATTCATATCAGTTTCCTCCCTCAACCTTCCAAAATCTCATCCAATTCGCACAGCGCATCCTTCACTTCTTCCAGTCCTGCATCCAGTTCACAGAGCGCGTCCCCGGTCGTGGCCTCGACCTCGTTCATCCCGGCGACAATCATTTCGCCGCCGTCTACCTCGACCGCGTAGGCTTCGGGCATTGCCACGCCGTCCACCTGAATTTCCGTGTGTCCCGGCAGATTGTAGGGCTTGCCGTTGACGGCTATCCCCTGCTTGGGGTAGGGAAACTTCACAGCGACAAAAGCGCCGCTCTCCGGCTTATAGCGGATGTAGTTCACCTTGTCGCACAAGGCGATTACCTCTCCGCCGCTCACTATCTTGTACATGAACATCATACTCCTTTCTGCGCGTTGTTATTGCTGCAATAAGAATTAAGACTTTCGGCTTAATTTTTCGCCTCCTTCGCGCCGACCAATCCAGCAATATGATTAAGGTCATCGAGCGGCGCATTATAAAACGCATCGTCCCAAAGCCAATAATCCTGATGGTCTTTCCTGCGGTATTTTTCTGCCGTCTCGTCGCTCCATACCGCTTCCCACTTCGGCGTGGTCTCACGGTGATACCCGCCGAGCTTTTTGATAATGGCGTGGGACAGCTTGCCCCGCGCCGCGCCGTTCCCGTCGTCGTCACGCGCAAAGTGTTCGTGGCTGGCGTAGCTTCGGGCGACGCATACGGGCTTTCCGTCGTGGTACAGGATGCCGTCGTCACGTTTTTCAAGCGGCGTACCCCACGGGATATTGAATTCTCCGCCGATGCCTTTGCGGCGGTAGCGTTTTATGGTTGTGTATGTCATGGTTGCCTCCTATACCTTGAAAGCGGGGGCAAGGGCATACGAAAGATCAGCATTGTTGTCGCTGACTGTGCCGTTGGTATAGACATAACAGAAGCGAGACGAGTAGTAAAAAGAAGGCGAACACTCCCACCAAGACGCAGCGGTAGAATTATCTGAATGTTTGTACTTTATTTTTGCATTGCCATTTTTATAGTACGCCATCTGCGATTGGTGGTTTTGCTCGTACTGGTTAGCGGCTGTTCTCGTGCCGAAAATCTCAAACTCGGCAAGGAGCGATATCGCATCAACAACCGCCGTTACATTTGCGTCTACGTTGGACGAATCGCCTTTGTTATCCACATAATGCGTCCGCAGGCGAATAACGCTTCGCAAATCGTTTGGAAGCGCCGCTAATAATGTGTCCTCCACTGGGTTTGTCAACGTCGCCTCTGTTGCATCGTAGCCGACATTTGATTTAGTCTTGACAGCACCATAGCCGCTTGGCTGCGTAGATGTCGCACCGAGAATGTCGTAACGCAAGTCACAGCCTTTCCATCCGCCATAGTTCGAGCCGTAGGTCGGTGAGCTCATCCAGTGGTTCATGTTGAACATTTTAGTGCCTTGCGAAGCTGAGCTTGTGTTATATTTACTATCGCATAATGCAACATCCTTGCCGCTAGTCAAGGCTGACTTGAATCCGCCAAAGATAATATTATTATCAGCTACGTTGTTATCCTTGTGGTTAAAGCCCAAGATAAACACACAAATAGATTGATTAGAAAGCGTTAGTTTGTCACCGATTTTGCCGTTTAGCGTGATTTCCTTGCAGTCGCCAATATCCCAATAGTTCTCACCCGTCCCAGCTTGCGCCACTTGCGAAATAGTCGCCCAACTATTTTCATCCAGCACGTTCGAGATAAGCTGCACCGCCACCGCGCACGTCGCATCCGTCGGAGCCAACCAATTCGTTCCTGCCGCCACGCTGACCGTGACCGTCACGTTGCCCGTGGCCACCGCCGTGACCGTAATGGTATTGCCGGACAAACTGACCGTCGCGATAGAAGTATCGGACGATACCGCCGATATTGCGCCGTCGCCCGTGCGCGTGACCGTGATTGTATCGGAGAGAGTGGACGTGTCCAAAGAGATGGTCGTCGGGCTGATGGAGAGGCTGCCTGCCGCTTTCGCAATGCTCCAAGTAGCAGTTTTCGCCAGTGTCGTCCCGTCCATCCATGTTACATTCTGATTGATAAGGGAGAATGTAATCGTGTAAGTCCCCGCGTTCGTCGCGGACAAATCCCCCGTTGCAGATATGATCGTGCTGTCGTAGGTGGAGATTGTCGGAGATTGCGCCGTTCCGTCGTAGGTAAACGACGAAGTAGTAAGCGAAGGAACCGCCACCGTCGCGGGAATGATACTCCAATTCGTCGCCTTCGGAGCCGTCGTCGTATCGCTCCAAACGTAATTGGTGATACTGGTAAGGCTCAAAATGACTGTGTACGTTCCCACGTTCGTCGCCGTTGCGTTGCCGGAAAGCGTTACCTCGTCTGTGTCGTAGGAGCTGATTGTCGGCCCCTGTGCCGTCCCGTCGTAAGTGTAGGTCGTTCCCGTGACTGTCGGGACAGTGACGACCTTCGGCGCGATACTCCAAGCTGCCGTCTTGTCTGCCGTCGTCGTGTCCGTCCACGTCAGCGACGCGGATTTCAAATGGAATACGACGTTGTAGCTTCCCGCGTCCGTCTGCGTGTCGCCGGTGACTTCGATAAGCAGCGGGTCGTAAGCGGAGATTGTCGGAGACTGTGCGGAGCCGTTGTAGGTCTTGCTTGTGTTCGTAACCGTCGGGACAGCCACCGTCGCAGACGAGATTTCCCACGTCACGCTCTTGGCTGTAATGGTCGTGTCACTCCATTGGTAATTGGCCGTCGGCGTGAATGTCGCCGTGTACGTCCCCGCCTCTGTCGCCGAGGTCATGCCGCCGATGGTCAGCTCCGTCGGGTTGTAATCATCCCACGTCGGAGACTGCACAGTACCGTCAAAAACAAGCGCGGAAGCCTGCGAGGGAATGTCCTCGATAGCCGCCCGCCCGATAGTCCATGTCTGCGTCCGTGTTTCCGTTGTGCCGGTGTCCCACCAATAATATGTCGGTTTCGGCGTCATGGTCACGGTATAGGTTCCGGCGTTCGTCGCCGCCAGCGTGCCGCTGACCGTCAGCTTTTGCGCCTCGAAGAATATATCCCACGTCGGCTCCTGCTCCGTGCCGTCGTAGGTCAGCGTCCCTTCCTGCGTTGGGAAGCCGACCGCCGCCTCCGCCACCTTGTCCATCGTGATTTTCGCGTAGTATTTCGCTTCGGTATTTGCCGCCGCCGCTTCCGTTGCCGACGTAGCCGCCGCCCCTGCGGAGTTTGCCGCCGCCGTAGCAGAGGCCGCCGCAGCAGCAGCACTATCCGCCGCATCGTCCGCCGCGTCCGTGGCAAGCTCCGCTTTCGTCGTGGCCGTAGCCGCGCTTGCCTGTGCGGACGTTGCCGCCGCCTGTGCCGCCGTTGCGTTGGTTCCCGTGTTCGTCGCCGCCGTAAGAATCTGCGGATAGAGATTCGATACCACGCTTTCTGCCGCCGTAGCCGCGCTTGCGTCCGTGGCCGCGCTTGCCGCGCTCGACGCCGCCGACGTTGCGCTTGCGTCTGCCGCAGCTTCAGATACCGCCGCATTCGTTTCCGAGGCCGCCGCGTTCGTCGCGCTCGTTGCCGCCGCCGTCTGACTGGCAAGGGAAGCAGCCGCCGAAGCCGCTGCGTTGGTTTCAGACGCCGCCGCGTTCGTTTCCGATACCGCCGCCGCAGCCGCAGAGGCCGCCGCGTTGGTTTCCGAGAGAGCGGCCGCCGCTTCACTTCCTGCCGCGTTGGAAGCCGATTGTGCCGCCTCGTCCTTGTATTCGCGGACGTGATTAATGTCATAGATCACGGACGCGGAAGGTAAATCGTCGGTCACGTCCACCTTGACAGCGCGGGCAACTTGCTCCGCAAGCTGCTGTATCATCATTACCTCTCTGTCCATTTCGTCCTCTACGTCGTTGGCAAAGAACGGGCCGAGGTTTTCAAGGTTTAGATTCTGCTCGTTCGGCAATTCGCGCAGTATGGTTATTTTCCTGTCCTCCGGCAACGGTTCGCCGGTTCGAGGATAGGTCACGGTTTTTGCCGTCGTGTTGATCGTGTAGTTTGTCGTAAGCTCCGACACGTTCTCTTCGTTGGTTACATACACGCCGACGTACTCGCCATCGTCCTCGTTGAGGGCAAAGGTGAACGGAAATACTGTCGTACTCCCGTTGCCCTGATAGACGTTCTTGACGGTCTGATTTTGCACACTCATTTTGCCTCATCCTTTCGCTTTATTTTCTTTCCTTCTTGGGCCTGCGCCGGAACAGGTCTCCCAGTTCCGGGGTCATGCCGTTAAATGCAATATCGAACAGATTCCAAAATACTTTCGTGATCTGCATAGGAGCGCCGGACGTGAGGCTTGCGAAATTGGTCACAACTTCAACCTTTTCCGCCGTTGATTTTTTGTCGCTCTTGACCGCACGAACTGCGGAAATGCCTTTGTTGACCGTGGATTCAATAGCAGACATACGATAATCAAATTCGTGCATTCCTGCGGCAGCTCCGACAATTCCGCTTGCAGCCTGTCCGAAGGGGCCAAACATTGAAAACGTCTGGCTTTTTAATTCTTTGATAAGGTTCGGCCATCCGTCCTCATCATCCACACCGAAAGGATTCTCCAACGCAAAAGCAAGCGAAAGCATTGCTTGCATAATGAATTTACCCATCACATACGAGGCGACGGTTGAGAACGCTTCGGCTTTCTGCCCGTCTGTCCATTGGTTCGCAGCGTATCGTTCCATGCGTAAAAACTCATTGAGCCGCGCATTGAAGAAACTTTGGAACATGGTAATAGGCTTATATGCCTTGCTTCGCTGCATAGAAGAAACTTCCGTGTTTCTGGAAGAACCTTTGACGCGCCGGACAACTGTATCGGCAAAGTCAATCGCTTCCTGCTCCGTCGCTCCTTCGTTTAGCTTCTTGTTATACGCTTGAATCCAGTTCGGTATCGCCGTCGCGTTGTCTGTGTAAGCAAACATTTTCGTCGTGGTTTCCCGAACGACTTTTTCCCATTTGCGCTCTTTGTTTTCGCTGATAATATCGCGAATTGTCACATCTGGGATAAGGCTTCGCTCCTTCATGTACGCAGACTTTGAGAAAACGAAATCCTGCATTTCTTTTTGTTTGCTTGGATTGAACCATTTCATCATATACCGCCCAAGGGCGCTGATATTGTCAGCCATCGTGTACCCATCGACGGCGTTTCCATACAGGAAAGCGTCTGCACCGTTTTGGGTCGTTACTTTCAAACTGCACATAATCAGCGAATTTGCCGTCTTTGAAGTCAGCCAGCCTGTAGCATTTACCATAGATTGCTCGAACGCTGATAGAGCTTTGCTGTTTTGCCCGTCTGCCGAGACTTCAAGCAGTTCCTTGAAAAGATTCATGCGGGAAATGCCGACCTTGCTTTTCAGCATGGCGTAAACGTCCTGATCGTTCAGCACGCGCCGAAAATCGCTCATAGCCTCGCGCCAGCACAAATCATGGATTGATTCGTAAATCGAGCTTCTTTCTGTACCAAGGCGAAGGTCTACGGCGTATCTTGCGTTTGTCCTTGCCTTTGACGCGCTTGTGTTGGTGTGGTAGGTGCGGATTCGCCGCCCTTGCAGTTCTTCATCCGGTTGCACTTCCGCCGAGGCAGGATGTGATCCTGTTTCCCCGTACCGCATCAACGGGAAATAACCGCCCTGCAATACGACTTGTTCACCGCCGATATTCAATACAACGGGTGTTGCTTCAACCTTCTTTGGTGCAAAGCCTTTCGTGCGCCTGTCAAGCTCTACCCGTTCTGCCCAATTCATCCCCGCCGCGTTGATTTTCCGCTGTGCGTACTCAACATCTTCCTTTGTCAGCAATTTGCCGAGGAAGTTCATTAAGTTTTGCCGCGTCTGCTCCCGCGCTTCTTCACGCATGGCTTTTAATTCTTTTTGGTTTACGGCAAGGGATTCGTCGGGCATTACCCAAAGCGTGCTGTTCTCAAAGCCGACAGGGACAGTCTCGCAAATGCGCTGTGAGTTTTCCTTGTTGCCGAGGTTTATCAGCATACGGACAAGGGTATGCTTTGTAACCGATTCCCCTAGTTCCTCATAATAGATTTTTTCGTTCGCCGCATTCTCCGCCGCCTTGTCTGGTAACCACTTTTTGAGCGCGTCCGTTTCCGCCTTGTCGTAGGCTTCCCGCATATCGTATTCGCGATCTTGGCAACGCTTCATAAGGTTGTTCCAATGCTGCGAAAACCACCCGTAACGCCCGCCGTCCAGCATTTCGCAGAAAGTGTCCATCGTTTCAAGACCGGCAAGCCATTCTTCTATCTTGCTCGGCTTTGATACCTTGTTCGGGTCGGGCTTCCAAAGCGTTTTCAGCTTGGAGAGGCGTTCAATGATACCCGCTTTTGTTTCCTTCCACGCCTCTTTGGAGGCGAACATATCCGCTCCCTTTTGCGCCTTGACAATAGCCTTGATATTCTTGACCGCGTTGACAACATCTTCGTACTGCTCCAACGTCAGCGCGTTCGTGTCGCTGATCGGAGTAGAGCCTTCCAAAATCCACGGCGCGATGTCCACGCAGTCAAACTGCCCTTCCATAGCCGCCGCGTACTCTTGGAGCGTCTTGAACTCCGAGGCCGCCGCCGCTTCCTTGTGCTTGGCATTGGCAATCCCCATGCGGTCGAAAAGCAGACTGATTGCCCCGAAGTGGGTATCATTCAGCCACGATTCCCGCTTCAGGCTGACTTGCTTTTTGAGGAATTTTTCGTACTGCTTTTGACGCCGTGCAATCTTCATGCTTTCCGCCGCCATAGCGTGCCAGTAGGCTTGCAGGTTCTTCTGCGTCAACGCCTCGTCGAATTTCTTTTGCGCCAAGAGTTTTGCAGACTTCATAGCGGCATTGCGTTCCGCCGTTATGAATTTATTTGTGCGCGTCGCTTCCTTGACGTTCATTTTGGTAAGGTCAGCCCGTGCCGCGTTCTTTGCCTGCTGCTTCCGCGCCGCCGCAACCTCAGCATTGACATTCCGCTGCTCCGCACGTTCCTCGGCTTTTCGCTCGTTGGCCTCCTGCCGTTCTTTTGCCTTCGCAGCGTATTCCTCGATAAGCTGCTGCTCGATGCCGATCAAAAGTGCTTCATCCTCATTGTAAAGGGATTCGCGAATCATAGCCTCGTAATTGTTTCGCTCGTCCTGCATCGTCAATTCCTGGACGCGCTCGTTGATTCGCTGCTTCACGGCCTCGGCTTTCGTCGGGCTTTTCTCGATATCCTGCATCATTTCGTCCGCGCTGGAATATCCGTATTGCTCCGCCGTCAGCTCCGCCCGGAACAAAAATTCTTCGCTGCCTGCCGCGCTTGTCTCTGCGTAATTCTTTTTGACATCGGCCAGTTTTTCCTTGATTTCGTCGCACGCCGCGATATGGCGTTCAATGTCGGCCAGCCGTTCGCCTTCGGCCTGCATAGCTTCGGCTTCTTCCGCCGTCGTCGGCATCCAGCCTTCAACTTGCGGCGCGTTTACGTCGCCGGAAACAAGCTGCCGCGCCATTTCCCACAGTTCCGTTTTCGTCGGCTTGCGTTTGTTCGCAGCGTAAAAATCACGATACCACTGTGCATTATTGGAAACGCGCCCCGTGGTTCCGTCCTGATTCTGAACAATATCAACGCCCTGCCCAATACCGCTTTCAAGGGTATTGATAGCCGGCTGCAAAACCTCGTCGGCTTGCCGCTGATAGTCTTTCTTGACCTCGCCAAGACCTTTTGTCCAGTTCTTCGGATTGACGGCCGCCGCCAAATGTGCGACTTCGTTCTCCACTGGATTCGTGTCGGCAGGGAACGCACGGTCAATGAAATTCTCGTCAGTCCAGATACCGACGCTTTCCTGCTGATTCCGCAATTCTCTGAACCGCGCAGCGTCCTTTTTGTTGTACCCGCACGCATAGACCGGCCGCTTGCTGACTTCATCCTCGACCATAGGCCGGATTTCGTCTTTGAATTTCTTGATTTCTTTGCGCCGCTCTTTCGTGTAGTTCACAAGGGAGCGTCGCGTCAGAATATCGACGGCCTTTTCCCGTGCCTTTTCAATGTAGTCCTCGACCTTCGCCCGCGTCTCGTCGCTCATGTTCTCGGTGATTGCGTCCGGCAGCTTGGCGAAGTACCCGTTGACACGCTCCATGTGGGCAATATCATCCTCGGCGGCAAGCATACGATCAAAGACTTCGCGCACGTCGTCGGTCAGCTCCGCGTAGTTTTCGCTCCGTTGGATTGTCGCGTAGATTGCTTTCAACCACTTCGCGAAATTGCGGAACACGCGGCGCAGCTCGTAAGACGGAGACTTGCCCTCCATGATGTAAGTCTCGCCAGCCTCCGCCAGTTTTTCATGCGCCTTGCGTCGTCCATCAAGATCGGCGTTCGCCCATTCCTCCCGCGTCATGCCGGCGTAAGAAAGCAGCGTTTCAAAGTCTTTTACAGTCTGCTCCGAAGCGTTGCCGCTTTGGACCATGTTCCACATTTGTTCGACAAAAAAATGCCAAGTCTCGTGAATAACGGTAGAGGCGTCCGCGCCTTTGAACATGGTAACGACGTTATCGTAGGGATTGTATTTGCCCTTGATTTCGCCGTTAGTCTGCATAAGCGATTTCATGGCATCAAAAAAGCCGCCCTCTTTAGAGCGGCTCTTGGCCTGTTTAGTGTTCTGTTCTTCTGCGTCGGCAAAAATTTCGTCCTGTTTTTGGGAATATGGAATTTCCTTCCCGTCAAACACAATAATCGCGTCAGACTGATGTGGCGAAGGCGTGCCGTCGTTTTGCCGCTCCAACAATGCCTTTGCAAATTGCGCCCGTTTAAGTGCGGCCTTGTCGCCCTTGCGCCTTGCCTCTTTTATATGCTTCTCGACCGTGGCAATCTCGTTTTGTATTTTTGCGCGTCTTGCGGTTTCCCGGGCTTCCTGCTCGCCGCCAAGACGACGGTAAAGGTCATAGTCCGAGCTGGAAGAATCCAGTTCCGACGATAGCGCCGCTGCGGCGCCCGCATCTTCGCTTTGAGCGATACGCTGAATTTCTTCCGCAATCAACTTGCGTGCCGTCGTTCGCGCTCCCCCTGCGGCAAAACGCTCTACGGCTTGGATGATATGTTGGATTTCATGGGTTAATGTTTCCTTTATGCGTTCAGGTTCATTTCGCATAAGATTCTCATTGAGTTCGATAAAAGGAGAATCGTCTTGCAGCGTGCCGGCCCTGCCGCGCTTTCCATTGTCTCCGCCAAAATCGTTCGGGTAAATCTTAATATTACGCAAAAAGGGATATGCCTTATACAATTTTGGATTTTTATATATTTCTTTCAGCGTAACTTGATGATCGTCGTCTCCCAAAAGCGGAGTAAAATCAATGCCTTCAAAATTGTCCTTGATTTCAAAGCGCCATTTGTTGTCCAGTCCCTTAAACCAGCCCGTAGCTTTATAAATCTCGTCCGCGGACTTGCCTTCCGATTCCATTGTTTGCGCTTCGGTCAGCTTTATTTTATCCGCAGTTTTGGCGTTTTCTCCGGCAAATTGACCGTAACCGGCCTGCACTTCGCCATTCTCGCCGCGTCGGACTTTGTAGCTTTGCATAATGGCAAGCGCATAGTCGGGATTGAGGTTTTCCGCAAAGCGTTTCAGCAATTCGACTTGCCCCATAGCAAGCTGCTTGCCAACGCCCGCCTCGGCAAACTCGGAAATGATACGATTTTCCTCTGCCTTAAATTGGTCCCGAAGTTCCGCGTACCTTTCCTGCGCTTGCTTGATTCTTTCCTGCTCCGCCTGCTCTTTCTTCGGCGTATAGCCGCCGTCCTCAAAAGCCGTGCCGTCCTTGACTTCCTGGAAAAATCCGTCAAACGCCGCGCACGTCGCTTCAAAATTGCCCAGCTTTACGTCAACCGTATCGCCGGAAGCAGCAGCTTTCTCGATATCCTCGACAGACACGCCAAGACTTTCCGCAACCTTCTCCGCGCCCTTTTCCTGCGCGTACCCGGCCAACGCCTCGCCGTCCACATAGACAGTCTGATTCTGTAGATTGTCGTTGATAACAGCACCGGCATATTTCGGGTTAATGCCAGTTTCTTTGATACGATTGATTGTGCTTTCAACGTGTTCCGTCATTTCAGTATAGACTTCGCGCTGCATTGCACGCTCGATACTGCGATCAAGTTTATGGTCAAGGGCAAGGTGCATCCCGCCAGCCCCTGTGCCAAGAGTAGCACCAATCAAGCCGCTGTAAGTAGCACTGCTGTGTATATCGCCAAGCTGGTTCCAAATAATATTTGCGATTTCTTCCGGCGACTTGTCAGCGTTTTCCGCCCAAATCTTTGAAAGCTGTTCTGGGTATTCCTGCAAATACTCCGTGATTCCTTCTGTCAAAGCATCTTCCGCAACATGACGGAGCCTTTGCTTCAACATGGAATTTGCCGGAAATGCTTTTGTCAGCTTGCTAAATCCGATAAATTCAAGCGGAGTTTGAACGGCAGCGTTAAAAGCGGCAGCTTTCCCCGCCGTCTCTACGTCAATTCCCTGTTCACGCAGTTCTTTGTATTCCTCACCGCCAATCTGCAAAGCCATTGCAGGAAGCGTACCATAGCCGCCAGTGGCAAGGCCGACCGCAAGCTGACCGCCAAGCTGTCCTGCACCTTGCGCTAGGTCATAGGCGAAACGCTCCGCGCTGCTGTCTGCCCGTACTTCATACGGCTGCAAAAACTCGGCATCTGCGGCATCGTCCAAAAGCTGACGTGCGCCTTCGTCCATTTGCATACGCTCCGGGTGGGCTTCATTTAACTGTGCCTCATTTACGTCACGGAGCCATTGAACGCCGCGAAGTACACCGCGGGGGACAGACATAAAACCGTTATAGACAGACTTCCCAAGATTCAACGCTTTGTCGGAGGCAGTCTGCTTTTGCTGAAAATCCATTGTGTCATATACAGACAGCAGACTTCCTACATTGCTTGTCACAGGCGCGTATTGCTCGCTGGATTCCAAACGCTTCTCATATTCCTCAACGCTCAACATATCGGAACAACCCTTTCTTTAATCACGATACCCGGATATATCCTTCAGCTTCATAAGGTCCTCGCCGGTCATATACGCATAGTTCCCGTCTGCGCTTTCAAGCACATATCCGTCGTCACCGGTCTGCCTGATCGTGTCGTACCCGTTCGCCGCAAGGATTCTATATGGCAAGATTACGTTTTCTTCCGTATTCATCCATGTGCCGCGATCTACATATTGGCCGCCGTGATATTCGTCTGTAAAGGCTTTTGCCACTCGGTCTGCTAGTTCTTCCTCCCAGCCGGAAAACAGGCTTCCTTTGTTATCTGCCAGCATTTTGTAATACTGGAAACGTGCAATCCGTTTGAACGTGCGATTAAACGACTTTTTATCCTCAATCATTCTGTCGTCTATATCACAGTATGCCTTGATATCGTCATACGGTATCGCCCATTCGCCTTTATTGTTTTTGTAGTCTTTCAGCAGTTTTTGGAGCTTGTTGATTTCCGTTGCCGAAGTAATACCGCGCTCCGCGCAATATTGAGTAATTGCGGCCGCATCCACGCGCCCCATAGATATTTCGTCTCGCACAAGCTCCATATCTGTTTCGTTGACTTTTTCAGACGGCTGCCGCCGCGCTCCTTGCTGTGCCGCCCGTTCGTTCCTGCGCTCCACTGCGGCCACTGTTTTTTCAAGCTCTATTCTGACGTGGTTATTTACGCTTCCGTTGGCATAGGCGTATTTATTTATAATCGCTTGGTATTGGTCTACGTCATCGACGCCATGATTCATCAGGTCTTGCATCTCGTCATGTGCTCTTGAAATGATAGCGTTATCCGCGGCCTTTATTTCCGTCATGCGCTTTTGATGAAGCGCCCACGCTTTTTGTGCCTGTTCCTCAACCTCCAGATCAGACATTTCCTGCATCGTCTGTCTGTCCATGCGGATAACGTACCCGATTTGATATCCGCCAATTTCCTGATCGTCAGAGTGGATAATGCACCCGTCGCCGCGCACTTCGTTTCCGTTCTCGTCCACATAGTCCTTTGCGCTTGACGAATTGCCGTAATAGCCGCCGTTGCCGTCAGCCATGACAACGTGCTCCGCATTGTCAAAATCGGAAATATCGTCGCCCTCGGAGAAGTAGACGAGAACATCACCTTCATTTACTTTCCCGCCGTTGTACCGCTCAATCGTTGCGCTGTCGGAGTTTTGCGCCAGCCGGCAAAGCACGCCGCAATTTACAACGTCGCTGTTATCTGCCGTCAGTTTTGCAAAAGGCTTTGTCAAAGCGACGACGGCCTCAACGCATCCGTTCCGGCCATCAGGCATCGTCAATCCAAGTCTTGAATCGTAATGGCTAAAGCGCGTCGTAGCGTTCCCGCTGTTTGCGTATAGATTGCTGAAATAGTTTCTGTAATCGTCAAGCGTCGCGTTTTCGCCGCCAAGCTGCACCCATAAATCATTTGCCTGCTTGAAATCGTGCGCGTCTTTCTGCCGCTTGCCAAGCATAGACAAAACAGATACGCGGGTTTTTGGGTCAAGATAATCGGAATACTTTACGGCAAGCTGCCCCATGCGTGCGTAATCTTCCATCTTCATCGACAAAGACAATGCGTCCGCTACAATCTGCCCTTTGAAAATCCGTTTCTGTTGCTCGATCATTTCCTTGCCGTATTGACCGTACCGAGCTTCAATAAAGCCTTCGGCGCGATTCAAGCCTTGGTCTATCGACATATCCGTATAGCCGCCGTCCGCCGCCGTCTGTATGCACGTCGCCAACTGATTGTTAAACTGCGTTTCATGGTAGGCGTCCGTCTCGGCCATCTGATATTTCATCATGTGTTCCCGGCGCGTGTTGTTGTCTCGCTCCGTGTAGATTGTGAACGCCTGCCCGGCCTTGCCGTAATTGATAAACTGCCCGTACTTTTTCCGCACTTTCTCCAATGCCTTGACGTGCAGCTTGTCATAGTCCTCGACCACATTCAGAGCGTTTTCCTGCTTTTTCTGCATCAGCTCCGCCGTGCCTTCGGACATAAGGCGGTTGTACTCGTTGTTGGCCTCCATGACTTTGCCCTGGTCGTATTGTTCGCGCCAATTATTGAAACCGGCGACAATCACGTTGGCCGTGTCTGCGTTCACCTTTGCTAAATCAGCATTGGCGCGGGCAAGCATCTTTTGGCCGGAGTTGTCTGCTTGCAGATTTGCGGGCCTTGTATAGTGTTGATACGGCGCTTCAAGCTGGCCGCGAGATTGATACGGCGAGAAGTTCATTGTTTGTCACCATCCCTTGCCGCGTGAACCTAGATTCCACGTTGGCCTTGTTGCTCCAAAACTCCCTGCTATTCCTCTTGTGCTTTGCGCCGGGTCGTAAACGGCTGACCCGTACACCGTACTTCCGCCTCCGTCGGACGATGAACCACCGCCGCCGAAGCCGGACAGATTGCTTGCAAGGCTGAACGCGCCTCCGAGCCATGCGTTCATTTCCGCACGCTTGCCGGCCGCCCTTGCGCTTTCGGCAGACGCCCTCGCGCCTCCTGCGTTCGCCTGATTCTGCCGTGCGTAAAAATCGTATTTATTGGATTTGTTGGAGTAGTCCGTGGCTTTTCCAAAAGTTGCATAAGCGCCCTGCATACCGTTGTATAGCTGCGTCGCAGTGTCGCGGTCAATATCCCACCTTGTATCTGCAAGGGCATTCAATGCGCTTCCTGTGGCCGTGATATTGGACGCGCTGATTTTCGCTTTCTGCTGGCCTTCCCGCAGGAGCATTTGACGGCGGCGCATTTCCGTGTTCTCCGTGGCAACGCGCGCTTCTTCCTGCGCCTGCTTGTTTGCCCGTTCGGCGTTCTTTGCCTGTGCTTCCGCTTCGGCCTGCTGCATTTTTGCCTGTGCCTCGTATTGCGACGCCTGCGCTTCGTACTGCCGCGCCTGCGCCTCGGCCTGCTCCCGCGCCGCCCTGCCTTGCAGGAACGCAGCGCCAATCGTGCCGATAATCAATCCGGCCATGCCCATATCATTCACTCTCCCCGAACGTAAACTTATGATATAAGTTTCCGTATAAACCATAAGGACGCGGAGGATATACCTTCGCGCCCATCCATTTCAGCCACTTTATTGTGTCGTCGTTTCCCTTGTCCACATAATTGTACAGATAGTCCCAGTCTTTCATAAACGCTCGTATGCCTTTCAGCGTCCATTTGCCCGTGTAGATTTTATGCTTTGCCGTTTCCGTTGTCGCAAGCATCCATATTTGTCCGACGTTCTCAAAGGGGTTATCTCTCACAACGCCAAAAGCCGCCATAGGCACTCCGTCACGCTTGCAGATATACGCGCATTCTGACAGCCTCAAACTTCGCAAACAGGCTTTTTCGATATTCCCGCCGATTGCCCCAATAATTTCGCGCCGATCTTCGTCACGCATCATGGAAGCCAGTTCTTTCATGTCGGATTCCGTAGGCGTCGTATATACATAATCAGCCACCGGGAAGCACCTCCGGGATAATCGAAAGCACCGTCATGGGGAACGGCGCGTCCTGCTTTATCGTCAGCATCAGCGTATCTTCGTAATTCGCCTGCGGCAGCGTAATCTTCTTCTTGCCGCTGTAAAGCGCCACAGGCGTTCCCCACGCCTCCGTGCTGCGCCATTTGATTTCATCCATGGCGTTATCCGCAAAGCCAAATTTGCCGCCGACCGTCTCTTTGAACATGACCATCATGTTTTGGATTCGTTTCTTCCTGCTGCCCCATGTGCCGTCCTGCCCGGACATTTCCACCGGCAACGTCTGAATCACCGTGTCATATTCAAGGCCGACGGATATTTTGGAATACGCATGGTCGAGCGTCAGAGTGCCGTTGTTGGCCACCGTCGTATCTGCCAGCTTATGCCCGTCGGCAAGGACCTGAACTGTTTTTCCTGCCAGCCATGTAAGGCCAGGAATCGTGCTGACTGCGGAGCCGGAGTAAGAAAGGCCGCTGTCTACATAAAACTGGTCTGCTGTGTCGTCGGAAATAAACCGCGCCGACATTTGCTCCACGCAATAATCATTCCCGCGCTTTATGACCGCCCAAAGCTCGTCCTCGTTGTTGCCGGATATGGAGCATACGTCGATAAACTGCCCCTGCGTCGTGTGCCTGTGCCATGCGTAAACGTCCTGCTCTTTTACATACGTCATGCCCAAAAGAACGCCGTCCTCGCGCACACACCATACAACGGAATCAGGGATTTGCTGATACGTCATGCCGACGATGCTGTGGCCTTCAAACAAATGCGACGCCAAAATAGACACGTCGTCGCCCGTGTATTTGTCTACGTCATAGCTATATGCCAAGTCTCGGACAATGCCGCCGTGCTGCTGGACGTAGACGATTCGCCCGCCGATAACCACCGGCGTAAGGTCGTTGATACCGCGATATTCCTGCGCCCGTGCCTGCTGGTTCGTCGGCGTGAAGTTTTCTCCGCCGCCCGATACCCGATACTCGCCGCCGCTCGTCAGCATGACGATCTCGCCAAAAGAAACGATTGCCTTGATACCATTCATTTGCCCGCTGGCAAGCGTGCCGGTGATTGCATCATCATCCGCAAGCGGAACAGACTGCCCGAAATTGTAATAATCGCCGCTCTTGCTTGCCCAATATGTTTGCGGCTGCGCCTTGCTCCCGGCAAATACAAGTCTGTCCTCAAAGAAACCAATCGCCTGCGGATAGCCTGCCGTCTCGCTCCACGCCTGCAACGCAAAATCTTTTGTGGCCGTCGCCGCGCCAAGCCGCTTTGTGACTGTAGCATCCACAGACGTTGGGGTATTGTAATTCGTGATCTGCGCTATGCCATAGTAGTCTTTGGCAAAGGCTTGTATCGTCACATATCCGCGCTGGTTCTCATCCTCGCCCGTGCGTTTCTCTGTATTAAACTCCGTGCTGGTCACGCGGTAATCTCGAATCACATCATCGTCATTGGTAAATGTCATGTTGTAATTCTGCGAACGGTTGCCGCTTTGCTGTTTGATTTGCACCCATGCGCCGGAATCACTCCGTTTTTCAACGATAAACGAGCCGTCCCAAAAGCCAAAGGATTCAACATAGACTGTGCCGCCGGGGACGCAAGAGACTTGCAAAGTGTCCTCGTTCGGCTTTCCTTTTTGATATTGTCCCGGGACGGTGTGGCCTATATTGATAGACTGCCCAACCATCGACGACGAGAAATAACTGTCACTTGTCGTAAGCGTAATATTGGTTCCCGTTGTCGCTGACGGCGTAATTGTTATATCCGTTGTGTTCGGGTCGTCAAATGGACCGTTTGTAATATCCATGACCGTATACGACCAGGACGTATTACTGTATCTCGTCAACGTCGCGGGCGGATGGTTCGGATGGACAAGAAACAATACGTCCGCCGACTGCGTATATTTTATTTTCGGCAGCTCCGCCTCTGTGTACGGCGTGCTGACTTCCACAGGGCTGCTCCCGGACGTGATGATACCGCCCTGTGTAAAAAAGCGCACTTTCCCTGCCGTAAACTCCAAGATATAGTTCTGCTCCGTATTGTACGAGAACGGAATCAGCCGCGCCTTTCGGTTCGACTTCGTACCCGTGATATATCGAAAGCCAGGTCTCCGCGTCACGCCGCCGTAACGGAGCACAACTGCATTTTGGAGCACAGCGGCGCCAACATCATATTTTTGTAAGTCTGTCCTCCCGTAAAGGGCGGGGGTAAGCTCCCCGCCCGCAAAGGAGGGTTTTAATTGGTACATCCCCATCACACAAACCTCGCTGCAATAAATGTGTTCAGCTCCGGCGTTTTTACGTTTTGCTCGTTTTCAGCATCAGCCGCCGCATACAGGAAAAGCCGTTCATATTCGTTCGTCGCCATTTGTACGATCTGCGCGTTTCCGGTCAGCTTGAACGCGATACTCGACGCCAGCTTCCAGGACAAAGCCTCGCAGAATTGCTCGTCAAACATTTCAGCGTCTTTGATATCCGCCGTGTACTCAGCAATCACTCGCGGCTCGTTGGTATAGATGATCATACCGCCTGCGTCGCTGACAATCTGATAGCTGACAAACTCCGGCAGCGGCCTCAAATGACCGTCCGGCAAAACAGAGTAAATCTTCCGCAAATAGCAACAGTCCGCAGGATATCTATAAGCATATAGATAATCTTGCGGACTGTCTACCATTGCGGCAAGCTCCACTCTCCGCGTCGCCCACGGCCACGGATAACGGCGAAGGACAACGCGCCGGTCATGCTCAAAAAACTGGTTGCATCTCCGCGCCGCCTCCGACGCTTCTGACAGTGCCTCTATGGGGCTTTCGCCTATGCGGCTCAATGCCATGTTGCAAATTCCGATCTTATCCATTGTTTTTTGCCTTTGCTTTCGCCATGCGGGACTTCTTCGGCTCGTCCTTTTTCGGCTTTTCGGTATCTTCCTTCGGCTTCTCGACAGGCTTTTGGGCCGGCTTGTCAATCAGCTCGAAATGATCAGGAAGCGTGACGGCCGAAGGAAACTCGACCGTCTCTCCCTTCTTGTAATAGCGATTGTCGAAAAAGCACGTCACCTTGACAACGTACCGCATCACATATCAACCTTGATACCGTTCTGCATAGCCGCAAAAAGCTCGCCGCCTACGGGGGAAGTGGCTGCTGCTTTGAGGCGGATATAACGGTTGCTCGGCTTAATCGGCGCGTGAAACTGCGCCAGCGTGCAAGGCTTCGTCGTCTGCGGCGCACTTGCCGGAACGGTGATCGTCACCTCGTTTACCGGGGCCGCAAACGTATCGGTCGCCGCCGACTGAAGCGTAAAGCTGTCAATGCTTCCGCTCGTCAGCTTCTTCGTCAGCTTTGCGTCGATATACAGCGGGGACAAAAAGCCGCCTTTGGAGCCGAGGTCTACAATCGGCCCCGTGATGGCGGTTCCAAGCTCCGCCGTGTTGATGAGGGTATTTTCTGCGTCAATGTATGCCATTTCCTTTTACCTCCAATCTTTTTACACAAGCTGCGATTCCGTGTTGAGGATTGCGTCGCAGCGCAGGACAGGAACGCCCCAGAAGTGGGTAATCTTCTTCCCGCCGTACTCGTCAATCGTCAGGCGCACGTTGGATTTCTTCGACGCGATAATGTCAAGATACGTCTGCACCTTGCGATTCGCGAAGATTGCCAGCTTCACCTTGTCCGGGTTCTCGATCTGATTGTACGCCTTGATCATGTTTTCGATGAAGGCGTCGGCGTCGTTGGTCGTAAGCGCCGTAGTGTCGATATTCGCCACGCGGACGACATAGCGCGGGTCACGAACGGCAAGACCCATATCCCAGTTGTACTGCGATTCGTAGCCGTAGAACTCGCCGCCGTCTGCGTCGTACATCTTCACGCGGCCATTGTCACGATATTTGAATCCTGCGCTCGTCCCTTTCGGGAAAATGCCATACACGGTGTCGTAGCCAAGACCGACAAGCCACAGAGAAGTAAGTGCGTTGCCCGTGCCGCCTGCGTCGATAATCTGGTCTGCCCAAATGGGCTCCTGATCTTGCTTGCTGTAGTAGTAAGCAGAGAGCCCGGTGAACTTCGCGGGCGTGGCTTTCTCGTCGCCGTAAAAGAACGTCGCCGCCATTTCCTGATTCATTGCTTCCTGCTGCGCCACGTTCTCGGACAAGCGCCAGTTGTTGTCGTTGCCGTTGATTTGCAACAGCTTTTCGTCAACCTTTGCCAGTGCCTCCATACCGCCACAAGTAAAAGATACCTGCTTGCTCTTCGATTTCGTCGGCTTTACGCCTCGGTTGATAAGACGCCAAGCGACCTGCGGAAGCTCCGCACGCATAAGCGCGACCTCCTGCGTCCCGTCGTTGCACTGCTTGAAGGGAAGAACGTCAAGGATACGATTTGTCTGCGCCTGCAGCTCGATGATCTTCTGATTGACATACTCGCCCTTCGCCCCGAATCTCGCCGCCCAGTCATGCAGGGTGACAAAATCCACTCCAATTGCTGCCATGTTTACCACTGTCCTTTCTCTGACTTAATTAGTATTTGCTATTCTGAAACAACAAATCTGCGGCGCTCTTGGCCTGCGGCGCGGGCTTGCTGTCAGGAGCCGTATCTTCTTTGAGATACCCGCCGATAGTTTGCAGGAATCTCTGAAACTCCGGGGCATACGCGATACCGCTTTCAATCAGCATAGGCATCAGCCGCCCCGTGTCGTCGAATGTATCGACCGCCAATTTTGCGGCGGTCAGTTTGTCAGGCGAGGAAAGCCCTTCCTTGTGGCAGGCCTCCACCCATCTGTTTTTCTGCTGCTCCGCCTGACGCATGGTGTCCATCATAATGTTGGAATGGAGCTGAACAAGCTTATCTGCCTGCTCCTGCGTCAAGCCGATTCCTTTGGCAATCTCGGAAAATTGCCCCTCGATCTCCGGCGTCATGGTCAGACCTTCCGGCAAATGAAACTCATACTTTTCAGGGATTGCTGGGGCTTCCTCGTTTGTCGCTTTTGAAGCGACATTTTCATGTGTTGCACCCTCCGGCGCGGGCGGAAAATTGAACGGATTTTCCGCTGCGGGAGCTGCAGCCTCCGTGACCGGCCCTGCCGTTTGTGTCGTTTCCACTGCCGCCGTAGTGCCTTCTTCTGCCATTATTCTTCCTCCTGTTCTTGTCTTTTCTTATGCTCTCGGAGCATCTTATATTCCAGCGCGAGGCCGTCAGTCCCGACCGCCTCCACGCCGCGAATCATGCGAAGAATATCCTCTCCCACGGAGCGCCGCCCCAAAGAGTAGAAGTCCGTCGCAAAATTCCCTGTGCCGCCCAACGCGCCAGCCCCGCAAAGGTCAAGCAGTTCAGCGACGAATTGCCGCCCATTCTCTGTGGACATTTGCCAAGCCAGATTATCAGCGTCCATTTACATTCCCCCCATGATGGAACCAATCGACCGCTCGTCGGGATTGATCTCGGACATAAGCCGCGCAGCCTCAACGCCGTCTTTGAGCGGGCCGGCCATAGCCGCCGCATTTTCAAGCTGCTTCTGCTGTTGCTGTGCCGCCGCTCTGTCCTGCCGCATCTTTGCCACGTCGTCCTCGTCCCGGAGTACGCTTTCCGGCGTGCCGGTATATTGCGCGTGCTTTCTGATCGTGGCGTCGAGGTCGAGGTTGTCCATGATATCCGGCGATATACCCGCAAGGTTTCCGGCCAAAGCAAGCGTCTTTTCCATTGCCGGAGCTGCCACAGCCTTCTGCGCCTGCGCCAAGAGGGAAATAAACTCCGCCTTGATTGTCCCCTCCTGCCCCTGCAATTCCTGCGGCATAGGCGGGAAAAGCCCATTGCGAAGGCAAATCTCAAACGCCCTCTTGGTCAGCGGAGCAAGTACCTCGTTGTGCATTTGCTCCAACACGGGCGAAAGCATAAGCAGTTTTTCCTCGTGCCTTTCCGCAACTTCCCGCGCCGTCATTTCCGGCGTGTCATTGTTTGCCAGCATCACAAACAAATCATTGAAAAAAGCAGCCCCGATTTGAGACTGCTTAAACTGTATCGTTTGTAAGACTTCCTCGCGGCTCCCCGTCGCCTCAAACAAAGGCCGGATTCCCGCCCCGATTGTCGGGTCAGGGACAAGCGTCATTTTGCCCGGCAAGCGGTTGACTTTCCCAACGGAAGCGGGGACGATCATCGGCGGATTCGCCCGGTTCTCCAATAGCTGCATATTGACTGTTTCCAGCTTTTGAAGCTGCATGCAGTTCCCGAGGGCATTATGTCCCGGCCCCGTCCCGTATATCCCGTTTGCTATCGTCGTCCAGCGCGGCATCAGGAATGGACATTCATTGAAGCCGGATATCTTCAGAAACTTCTCCTGCGCCGTGCTCTCGAAGTAGTACGACCGCCACGGGAAATTACCAACGCCGAAAGCGTCCGGGTCATAGTTCGGGTTGCGCTCGATAAGCATTTGAATCTCAAAGTCTGACTTCTCGTCATTTTGGTTGTAGGCCGTCTTGACCGCCTCGGAAACAACGTCAAGGCCAAACTCCTCGACCATTTGCCACGCCTTTAGGCGCATCTTTCGCGCCAGCTTTGCCATCCGCCCCCGCGCGTCCACGTCTCCGGCGTATTCTCCGCAAGTGTACGGCCTGCACCATATCGCCGTCCCGAGGTCTTCCAACATCAGCGCCCCCGCCGTGCCGAATTGCGAAAGCTCCGCCTCGATCTGCAGCAGGGTATTGTATACGTTTGACTTTGCATAAATATCCATCAGGATTTCTTTGCAATCATCTAACCATAGTTTGACAGTATGATATGAGGCCAGCTCTTGGTCAGCCAGCCCCAACTCAAACCACGGCCTTGAGGGGGAAGTCAGGCCGCTATGCAACCCCGCCGCACATTTGCCGTGCGCCTCCATGGGGTACGGGTCAAGAAGAAAATAATCTCGCCGTTTGCCCTCGCTTGTGCGGTTGTCCTCGTCAAAACGTCCCCGGGCAGGATTGATGTACCGGGAAAGCTGTCGCCAGGTGTGCTCCTGCTGCTGTCTCTCCTCGTACATCTGCGCCACAATGCGCCGTTTCTTTTTGAGTAAATCCGCGTCAGCGAGAACGGCCTGCAAAAGCCCGTCCATGGTTACTCACCGAGCAGACGTTTTGCAATCGACGCGGCCGCGCTGGAGACGTTCGACGAAGAAAGGGCGCCGCCCATCCCTGCCCCGGTGTTCGTGCTTCGACGCCCGCGGGCCTGTGCAAGCCTCTTCCGGGTTTCCTGCCGCTCGGTGTCCGTTGCGCTCTCGACCTGGACCGCCGACGACGACGGAGCCGCTGCTTGGTAGACAGGCTTCTCGACCTCGACCGTTCGGACTTCTCCGCCGCCACCACCACCGAAGCCAAAAAGCTGTAAATCAAAATCATACATAAAATATCATCCCTTCCTTCCGATCGCCTTTCGGATATTCCCACGAATGCGCTCACTATACCCTTCGCTTTCCGGGTCCCCGTAAGAACCCGCCGCATGCCTCGTACTGACAGCACCACCAAGTTTTGACGCCTCCACCCTTGCGGCAGCGTCCACGTCGTCAAAATACATTTTTTCCTTGTCGGCTTTTAATTTATTGTATTCTTCATCCGTATATAAACTTTCCCCGCTCTCCTCGTCCCACCGAGTAGGCGGTTTATACTTTGTTGGCTGTCTCGTTGCGTGTGCCGTTTCCAACACTTTATTTGCTGTTTTTTTGTACTGATCAAATGATAACGGGCCGCTTTTATTTGTCTTGGAAAATGCGTCGTAATACTTTCGCACTGTTTCGTCGTTATATCCATAATACCAGCCCATTAATATTCCTCCCTTATATAATCTGCCAGTGGGTCATATTGTTCTTCGTTCTCGTCCCGGTATGCGTCCCACTTGGACGGTATATGTATCGGCATGGCAAACGTCAAAGCTAGACTGTCAGCCAGGTCAGGCGACTTGCCAATCTTTTCCTTGATCTTCGCCTTCGGTTCCAGGATGATTTTGCCGTTGCGGGCAAACGAATACTCAACGACGGAAAGCTCGCTCTTGAGCGTCGGCTCGTTCGGCAGCGCCCCGCCGCCCTCAAGCCACGCACGAACCTTAAAATACATCTCCGCCCGTAGGTTGGCGTATTTCTCCGTATGCTGCGGAGAGCCGGCAAAATTGACCTCCGTCACGTTGTAATGGAGCTGCCGCGCCCGGTCAATGACCGCCGCCCCCATGGCTCCAACGTCAACGAACACGGCGTCGGGCTTGTATGTGTTGATTGCATTTATCAAAACGTCCGTCGCCTGCATCGTGTCGAGCCCTCGGTATACGGCGGGCTTGTAGCAGTGTAGCCCCTTACGGACAGTCAGCACAGTGGAATCGTCGCCGAATCTTGCAATATCCATACCTATTATAATAGGCGCCCCGGCTACGTCGGCCTCGGTCAGCTCTCTCTTGACTGCCTCCGATACCAAGTCAATCGGTATCACCACGTCAGACGCCGACGCGCTGAAATCGCAATATAGCTCCTGCCGGATTGCCATAGGCGTCATGTCACGCTCCATGTCCTGCAATTCGTCTGGCGGTATGATGCCCGTCTCGTCAACGCGGTACAGGCATGAGAACCACGAGCTATCCGTCAAAGCTCTCTGGTACATATCAAAGAACTGGTTTTGTCCCTTGGGGGTCCCGATGAACACAGCCCAGCCTTCGCGGTCAGACAACGCAGGGCGAAGAACCTCGTCCCATAGCTCTTTTTTAATCTGCGCGTACTCGTCAAGGATTGCCCCATCCCAGTATCCGCCGCGCAGGGCGTCGGGGTGATCGGCGCCGATGATGTATATTCTCGCGCCGCTCCTTGGTGGATATGCGCTTGGCAATTCTATATACAATTCGCTTTCATTCACGCGCC
>CAMVJN010000002.1 GCA_947167825.1 uncultured Selenomonadales bacterium
TCAATCCGAACCACACCAGCGCCGAACCGCCCTCCTGAAGGTTGAGTCCGTGCCCTGCTGAAGCCGGATGGATCAGCGCCACGGGGATTTTCCCGGCGTTCCAGTCGCTGATGTCCGCGCTCGTCTTGATGTCCCTCGCGTCGAACCGCGCCATGATGCGCTCCCGGTCGTGCTTGTACCAGTAGGCCACAAGCAGCGGCTTCCCGTTCGCCGCCTCGATGATATCTTCCAGAGCGTCCAGCTTTCGAGAGTGTAGCGCGTTAGAGTTCCCGTCCTCATCATAGACAGCGCCATTGGCCATCTGTAAGAGTTTGTTGGAGAGAGCCGCCGCGCTCACGGCGTCGATTTCCGTGCCGCCAAGCTCCAGGACCATCTCCGTTTTCATGCGCTCATAACGCTGGCGCTCCTTCTCGGAAAGGGCAACGACCACCTCGCTTTCGATGCGCTCCGGCATTTCGAGGAAATCCCCCGCTTTCATCGAGATCGTGATGTCCGATATCTGACGATAGATTTCTTCCTCTGCGCCAGCCTTTGGAGTGTAGCTGAAGATCATATGCTGGTTCCTCTTGTCCGGGTTGAAGTACATCTCGCGATACTGCCCGATGAACCGGCCCAGCCGCTTTCCCATGTCCAGCAGGCGGAACTCCGCCCAGAGGTCCATGAGTCCGTTGCTCGACGGCGTCCCCGTCAGCCCGACGATGCGCTTCACCTTTGGGCGAACCTTCATCAACGCCCTGAAACGCTTTGTCTGGTGGGACTTGAAGCTCGAAAGCTCGTCGATGACCACCATGTCGTAATCGAAGGGGATGCCGCTTTTATTAACAAGCCAATCCACATTTTCCCTGTTGATGATGTGGATAACCGTCCGTTCCCGGAGAGCAGATCTCCGCTCCTCCTCCGTCCCGACGGCGACGGAATACGTCAACCCCTCCAGATGCTCCCATTTTCGAAGTTCCGCCGGCCACGTGTCCCTCGCCACGCGTAGGGGGGCGATGACCAGCACCCGGCTGACTTCAAAACTATCAAAAAGAAGGTCGCTCAAAGCCGTGAGCGTTATGACCGTCTTTCCTCAACCCAAGCCCATGTCCAGGAGAACAGCGGCTTCTTCATGGCTCTCGATAAAATCGACAGCGTACTGCTGATAATCATGCGGCACGAACTTCATAGGGCATCACCTCCTAACTATTAATCATCTTTAGCACAGCATTCAATTCAGCATGAAACTTTGCGTGCTCGGCCTGCGACGCAAAAATCCGCAAATTTTCGGGGTTGTTGTTCCTGACGTTCCCGTCAATGTGGTGGACGACCTCCCCCGTTTTCAGCGGTCTGCCAAGGATTCGCTCAGCAACCACCCTATGCTCATGCCGCCCGTAATATTTGGGATATGCCACGCCAGCGCCGGAATTGACACGCGCCAGACGAAGTTTTGTCCGGACCTCGGCTGTCATCCTGCTTTTGTTCATCACCCTGTTCAGTCTGGTGAATGTAGCAGAAATGTTCGTGTAATCTTTCAGCGTACCATACCTTTCAGGATTTCTGCTTTTGCTTGAGTAATCTGCCAAGCACTGCCGACTGCAAAAGTTGTGTCTGTGTATGTGCGATGGGCAACGAATCATTTCCTTGCCGCAAAAATCGCATTTAACAAGGGGCATCTTTCTCACCTCCAATCTCATCCAGCACACCCCCGATCTGCTCCGCCCCATCGATGACGGCAGCGTAGAAGCCAAGCCTCCGAAGCTCGCGTATCCGTCGCTCCTGTATTGGGCGTGTCTTCTTCCCCGGCGCCTTAACCTCGACAAAGCCAACTTTCCCGTCACGTAAGAGAATTATGCGGTCGGGAACGCCGGATGTGCCCGGAGATGTGAACTTCCAAGCCAAGCCCCCGCGTTCCCTCGCCGCCTTTACAAGTTTATGTTCAATTATTTTTTCAAGCATATCGCCCAACCCCCGTCAAATATGGGATTTTGAGGGACGTGTGAAGCCCGGAGAAGGTCTATGCCCAACCCTATATATATATGTATTTTTCCAAAAAATCCCCATATATAAGGTTATATATAAACCTTCACACATCTGCACACATTCCCTTAATCCCTTGTGCCACATGGCATTAACCCTATTTTGCAGACCTGCATCAAAAATCCTGCTCAGCAAGGCAAAGGCGGAGCCCCAGCACCCATACCCCGTCACGGCGCTTCTTCCGCTCAAAACCGCGCTGGTCAACCGCGCTATAAAAATCGGCAGTGCTCCGGGTGAACTCCCCCGTCCTCGCGCAATAAGCGCGATACGCGCTGTAGAACTCACCGGACTTCTCACGCAGTCCCTCGCCAATCTCGCAGCAATCGTCGAGGAAATGGGAGAGCCAGTCGTTGTCTTCCCGGTATTTATTGATGGCATTCTCGACGCACCCCGGCAAACGGAACCTGAAATCTTCCGCGATGGCTTTCTGCGCCCCCTCGATGATCCATTTAAGTATGTAGGGCGCGGCATTCTTCTGGAGATGCCCCGCATAGTTCTTGATGTCCTTCTTCCCTGTGATAGTCGCTCCGAAAGGAATGACGATGAGCCGCCGCCAAATGCCCGTGTCCATCCCGCCGACCTTCGGGAGATGGTTCGTGTAAAGCACCAAGGTATGCGACGGCGTGAAATCAAAAGGAGCCTTGAACTTCTTTTCGCCCCGGATTTTGTCAGTGCTGCAGAGCTGCTTGATAATGGATGCAGAAAGACGGACGCCCTCCTCAAGTTCTGCTGCTATAAGGAGGCGTTTGCCCCTGGCCTCGGCCACTTCGGGCTTCACGTTCCTCCGGCACCCCGCCGTCAACGCATCCGCTGAAATTCCACCGGCGTATGTCCCCAGCACCCATGCGATTGTGTTCCAGAAAGTGCTCTTGCCGTTCGCGCCATCACCGTAGCTGATGATAAGCGCCTCCAAATATACCGAGCCAACCGCGACCAACCCGCAGATTTTCTGTACATATTCGACCAGTTCGATATCACCTTGAAAAATCGTGTAGAGGAAATCCATCCAGATTTCCTTGCCTTCGTCCCCCGGCGCTGTGCTGCAGATTTTCGTGATAAGGTCGCTGTAAACGAATTCGTGCCGCCCCGCCACCCCCTGCTTGAGGTCGTATGTCCCGTCCTGGCAGTTCAGAAGAAAGGCGTCCTTGTCGAAGTCGGTCGGCTTCGCGAGGATTCGCGGCTTCGCCGCCGTAAGAGCCGACAAGATATATTTCATGTCCCGCCGTTTCATCACGAACGACTTGTACGCTAAAGCGGAGATGTAGGCAAGATACGCTTTGCGCTGGCTGTCCTCTATTTTCTTCTCGAGAGCCTTGCCGCCCGCCTTCACGGCCTCCTCTGCCAGTCCCGCGCTGCAGAGCGCCTTGGACGTACGCTCCACCTCGTCCTCCGCGTCGGCGAGCTGGAGGTCTAAAAACTCCTCCGCCGCGCCCAGCGTGCTTTCCCACGATTCTTCCCAGAACTGGCCATTATAACGAAGATAATCCGTCGCTGCAGTGAATCTGATCTCGTTACCATATTCCTTCACCAGCGCCTTCGACTGCCCTATATCGGAATAATCCTCCGGCTTCAGGCTGCCAGCGCCAAAGTCATCGTTATATTTGTCAGGGGAAATGTAGCCATCCTGTCCTTGAACTTTCTTACAGAACTTGCACGCGCTCCTCCAGATTTTTGAAAGCTCCGAATCCGAAAGCGGCGGGTCGCATTTTTCGGCGTGTTCCAGGAAAAGCGCATGCGCCTTCTCCGTCTCGCCGTACCTTTTCAGCACACGCCCCGCGAAGTGAGACAGCGTGCTGTTCCGGCTCCCTTCGAGGATTACGGCTGGAATCGGCAATTTTGCCGGCTTCGGGCTCTCCCCGTCAACAATCTCGTCAACCGTCATGAACCCCTCGTGCCAAAAAACCTCGTCAGCACTCACATCGGCCCCGTACATGAAGCGCCCCGCATCCAGCGCCCCTTCGTCGAAGAAGGGGTACTTTTGCTTGAGCGCGTGCTTCAGTTCGGCGATTTCATCCGCGCTTTCGCATTTCGCAATCGGCGCGTGGAAGTGGAATTTCGGCCTCGCGCTCTTGCCTTTCTTCGGCTTCATATTGTGCCGGCTCGGCGTCGTGGCGAATTCTACATCCCGAAGCTCCTCGTCCGCCGCCAGCTTCTCCGGCGTGACCCAGTCCTCGGGGTTGTCGGAATGGTCGTTATCCACGTCCATCTCTATGACCGAAGCCTCCTCAAAATTTCGGTTGCTCCGATAGTTGTTCTTGTACTTCGCGGCGACATGGTCAAACTGCACCGCCGCAGCAAGCTCCGCCGCACTCGCCGCTTCCACCCTGTTGGGATAGACGCAGTTCTCGGCGTCCCCTGCGCTGTTTGATGTGTAGAGTATGAACTTCATTTACAATCCTCCATTCTTGGTTTCCACGCAGTCTTCGCTATAATAGCGGATCGGCATCCCCCGCCGTTCCGCCCGGCGGATTTCCTCCGCCATACCGTCCGTAATCCTTAACCCGAACACCCAGAGTTCCGCGCATTTTGTAAGAAACACCATTGCCATGAATATAGCCTCGTCTCTTTCCGTCTCCTCAGACATGAATCTCGGCAGGAAGAGGTGCGGCGCAAAAGGTATGGCCCCGCTTTCAAAAGCGAACCTGCAGTAGCGGATAGCATTCTCGGTGTTGCGTTCGGTATCTCCGGCATAAGGCGACGCGACGTATACCACCGGCCTCCAGGCGCGTCGCTCGATGTTCACGATGGCGTTATGCGGTACGGGGTCGCGGTATCCTTCATCGTTGTACTTGCTGACTTCCACGGTTTCGTCCTCCTTTCGTTAGAATGTGGGCGGCTGAAGCCTGTCCCACCTTCTAAAAGAGAAAAGCGTCACGATTTGACGAAGAAAATCAAAAAAATTTTCAGGCCAGCGGCAAAAAGTCCGTTGGCTTTTTTTCTTTCCTTTTAATAGCCGAAGCAACCGAAAAAATTGTCCGGCTTCGTCAAACTGATCCGCTTTTCTCTTTTGGATAGTGGAGAGGAAGGCGGCAGAAAAAATTTTTTCGAGGAAAATCAAAAATTCTTCGTCAAAACATCCGGCTTTTCTCTTTTGGTAAGTGGGAGGGCAGAAAAGCCCCTGAGAAAGGAGGACGCTACATGGACGAAAACACTATCAAGACACCTACGGAACCTGTGAGCGACGCGGAGCTTGCCGACACGCTCATTGCCGTGAGCGTGGTGTCGAAGCGGCTGGCCGAGAGGCTGAGAACACAAAAAGAGCCTTCCGTTGACACGCAAACGGAAGGCGACTCGAATGGAGGATGACAATCATGGGAAAAGTTGAAGAATTGGTAGACTCGCTGGACGATATGGCTGCCTGCAGCGAAAGGCTGACGAAGGCATTGCTTGGCGTCCGCGACATCATCACGGGAAACCGGAAGAAAGCGGAAAGCAAAGCAGCCGCGACAAAGGCAGCCACGCCCGAGAAGGCCGAAACCAAGCCGGAGAAACCCGCTGAAAAGACTTACACGTTCGTCGAAGTTAGGCAGGCATGCTCGGCTAAGGCTCACGAAGGCTACACAGAGCAGATCAGGGCTATGATCGCCAAGTATGGAGCGGACAGGCTCTCCGCCGTGAAGGAAGAGGACTATGCCGCGATTATGGCGGACTTGGAGGCGCTGTCATGAGCGAGCATTCGCTGTTCTCCCCGTCTGCAAGCCACAGGACGCTGAACTGCCCGCCGAGCCTCATGCTCTGCGCGGCGCAACCCGACGGGACAAGCACCTACGCCGAGGAAGGAACATGCGCCCACGAGCTCTGTGCGTATCTCGTCGAAAAGTCTCTGGGACGCCACGTGAGAGACCCGACCGCGAACCTTGCGTATTATGACGCAGAGATGCAGTCGTGCGCCGAGGGCTACACCGACTATGTCTTGGAATCATATAATCAGGCGAAGATATCATGCCCGGATGCAAGAGTCTTCGTCGAGCAGCGGGTCGATATCTCCCGCTGGGTTCCCGGCTGCGGCGGCACTGCGGACTGCATCATAGTCGCAGACGGAACGCTTACGGTCATCGATTACAAGCACGGCGTCGGCGTCCCCGTCAGCGCGGAGTCCGAGGAATTCGGCGGCAATCCGCAGCTCATGTGCTACTGCCTCGGTGCGCTTGAGATGTTTGATGGTATCTACAATATCGACACCGTCAAGATGGCCATCTACCAGCCCCGCCGCGAGAACGTCAGTGAGCATACCATGAGCAAAGACAATCTCTTACAATGGGCCGATGCAGTCCTTGCCCCCACAGCGAAGCAGGCTCTCGAAGGGAAGGGAGAGTTCAAGGCGGGTGAGCATTGCAGATTCTGTAAGATCAAGGCTACATGCCGGGAACGGGCCGAACAGAATATGGCAGCCGCGAAGTACGACTTCCAGCCGCCCGCCGAGCTGTCGGACGAGGAAATCGACGACATACTTCTAAAGACCGACCGTCTGACGGAATGGGCAAGCGACGTCAAGGAATATGCACTGACACAGGCCCTTCAAGGAAAGGATTTCGAGCATTTCAAGGTTGTCGAGGGGAGGAGCGTCAGGAAGTACACGTCTGAAGCTGACGCGGCAGATGCCGTCAAAGCCGCGGGGTACGACCCTTATGAGAAAAAACTCCTCGGCATCACTGCAATGACGAGCCTTCTCGGAAAGAAGAAGTTCCAGGAGATTCTCGGCGATCTTACCTTCAAACCACAGGGCAAGCCTACACTTGTACAAAAGTCGGACAAGCGTCCGGCATGGAAGAATACCGCAGAAGAAGATTTCAATATGTAAATGGAGGAATTCATTATGTCAAAATTTGTAAACCCCACAAAAGTCGTAACCGGTCTCTGCACGTTCAGCTATCTCAACTGCTGGGAGCCGAAGGCCATCGAGGGCGGGAAGCCCAAATTCTCTGTATCTCTGGTCATCCCTAAGAGCGATACCAAGACCGTGGAGAAGATCAACGCCGCCATTCAGGCAGCTTACGAGGAGGGCAAGGGGAAGCTCAAGGGCAACGGCAAGTCCGTCCCCGCGCTCTCTGCCATCCGCACACCGCTTCGCGACGGAGATACCGACCGTCCCGATGACGAGGTCTACAAGGGCTGCTGGTTCATCAACGCCAACTCGGACACAGCACCTGGCATCGTAGACGCTGAGTGCCAGCCTATCCTCACCCGCTCGGAGATGTACAGCGGTGTCAAGGGTCGAGCCAGCGTGAACCTGTATGCCTACAACGTGAACGGCAATCGCGGAATTGCGTGCGGTCTGAACAACCTCCAGAAGCTCTCCGACGGTACGCCGCTGGGCGGCAAATCCCGCGCCGAGGATGACTTCGCGACGGACGACGATGACTTCCTGAACTAAAAAAAGCGGGACAGCGGGAGTTTTAAAGGCTCCCGCCGCCCCGGAAAGGATGACGATCATGGACAATTATTATGAGTTCGCAAAGCAGACGGTCGTTTTTGCTTGTTTCGGCATCTTGCTGACCATCGGCTTTTCCGAGGCTCTCACATTTGGCGTATGGCTCGCCGAGCAAGTCAGAGAAGGATTGCTTTCGCGCATCAAGGGATTCCTTTCCCGTTGAATACCGGGGGCGGCGGCAAAACGCCGCCCTATTCTGTTTTCCGAAAGGGAGTACACCATGAACACAACTATCAAAACAATATCCATAGATATCGAAACATATAGCAGCGTTGACCTCGTGAAATGCGGCGTCTACAAGTACGCTGAAAGCCCGGACTTCGAGATACTCCTCTTTGGTTACTCTATCAATGAGGACGCAGTCTGTGTAGTGGACGTCGCCAGCGGAGAGGAAGTCCCGGAAGAGATCCTCGCCGCACTGACGGACGATTCCATAGAGAAGTGGGCATACAACGCACAGTTCGAGCGCGTGTGCCTGTCGAACTGGCTGCGACGCCATCACCCGGAGCATTTCTGCAGCTATAGCATACCCGAGGATACGGTCGGGGATTACATCTCCCCGTACGCTTGGAAGTGCTCACGGGTATGGGGAGCGTATATGGGCTTGCCATTATCCTTGAAAGGCATCGGGGCAGTTATGAAGCTCGACGAGCAGAAGATGGACGAAGGTGCTGCGCTTATACGCTATTTCTGCAAGCCCTGCCGCCCGACCAAGGTTAATGGAGGACGAACGCGCAATCTCCCCCACCACGCCGAAGATAAATGGGCGATATTCAAGGAATACAACAAGCGGGATGTTGAGGTAGAACTATCCATCAAAGCACGGTTAGCGAGATTCCCCGTACCGGATTTCGTCTGGGATGAGTACCATCTCGACCAGGAAATCAACGACCGGGGCATCCTCGTCGACACGAAGCTGGTAGAGCAAGCAATCGCCATCGACGAGCGGACAAAAGAAGCCCTGCTCTCCCGGATGAAGGAGATCACAGGGCTTGATAATCCAAATAGTGTAGCGCAGATCAAGTCTTGGCTGGTAGAAAGAGGAGTTGAGACAGAGTCGCTGGACAAGAAAGCAGTACAGGAACTGCTACCGGGTGCAGAAGCGGATGTAGCTGACGCCCTCTCCTGCCGTCAGCAGCTCGCCAAGTCCTCTGTCAGCAAGTACGCTGCTATGCAGATCGCCGTCTGCGCTGATGGAAGGGCGCGTGGAATGTTCGCATTTTACGGCGCAAACCGTACAGGGCGCTGGGCAGGACGTATCATTCAACTTCAGAATCTCCCGCAGAACCACATGGATGATCTCGCAGAAGCCCGTGATCTCGTCCGTGATGGTAACTACACGGCTCTAAAAATGCTCTACGACAACATCCCCAACGTATTGTCAGAGCTTATCCGCACCGCGTTCATCCCGAAGCCCGGATATAAGTATATCGTTGCCGACTTTAGCGCCATCGAGGCGCGTGTCCTGAGTTTCCTCGCCGGAGAAACATGGCGGATACAGGTGTTCAAGGAAGGCAAGGATATCTATTGTGCATCAGCGTCGCAGATGTTTGGCGTCCCCGTTGAAAAGCATGGTATCAACGGCCACCTCCGGCAGAAAGGCAAGATTGCGGAACTCGCGCTTGGCTACGGCGGCTCCGTTGGTGCGCTCAAGGCAATGGGCGCGTTGGAAATGGGGCTGACAGAGGATGAATTGCAACCGCTGGTCAGCGCATGGCGCGAGGCGAACCCGAACATCACCCGCTTTTGGTGGGATGTAGATGCCGCCGTCAAAAAGGCGGTAAAGGAAAGGACAGCAATCGACTCTCACGGGTTCAGATTCCAATGGCAAAGCGGGATTCTGTTCATCTGCCTCCCCTCTGGGCGGCGGCTCGCCTATGTGAAGCCCCGGATCGGCGTGAACCAGTTTGGATCGGAGTCCGTGACCTATGAGGGAATGAACCTCGGAAAATGGACAAGGATCGAAAGCTACGGCCCAAAGTTCACAGAGAATATTGTGCAGGCCGTGTCTCGGGACATTCTCGCCTACGCAATGGAAACGCTCCGCCACTGCTTCATCGTGGGGAGCGTTCATGACGAGCTTATTATCGAGTGTAGCGCTGGCGTTGATCTCAAGATTGTCTGCGAGCAGATGGGAAGGCCGCCATCGTGGTTGCAAGGGTTGGGGCTGAGAGCCGATGGGTATGAATGCGCTTTCTACAGGAAAGAATGATTGTCCCCAACCAGCATATATGGCCGGATATTCGCCGCGATAAATCGAGGTTTTTCCAACTAGTTCAGCACTATTCGTTCTGTTGAATAATACGTCCCCCGGAAAGAGCTGATATTTTTTTATTATCATCCTCGTCATTTGATTAAGCAATGTTTGCCCAGTCAATTTCTCCCTGCTGGAGATTTCCCATTCGCAGAACGATTACTGTTCCTTTCGAAGCAGACTTTTTTGTACAAAGAATACTTATGGATTTCTATGATTATCTTTCAAGCAGAAAAATATTATTGACGAAGTGTTCAAGTCATAGTATAATTTTTACAAAACAGGAAAGGAGTTAGTGAAATGGTCGATAAATCTCTACTATTCGACAACATAACTTACCTTCTGAACAAAACAGGCAAGAAAATCGGGGAGTTCGAAAAAGAAGTTGGGGTCAGCGTTGGCTATATTTCACGGAAAGCACTGGGAGACGGAACGAAAGTCAAATTAGATTTCCTTTTAAACGCCGCCCGTGTCCTTGGAGTCACCGTCGATATGTTGCTCTCCATCAAACTGTCCGCGCTTTCAACGACCGAAGAGTATTTGTTGACTTTCATGGACAAACTCATCAAGGACACGAAGGACGAACGCCTAATATACCACTGGGAGGTAGAAACCGTCTCTTATCTCCAAAACGAGGTAAAGGTAAACGAAAACGAACATTGCACTCATCCGCTAGCGTTGGCAACCAATCGTACAATCAATCATGACCACGGTTATCCATACGTTACCTACGATATTGTGTGGCCGTCCAAAACTTACGACCTCCATAGTAACATCAGCGGCAATTGGCTGAAGCTGGAGCTCGGGGATAAAGGTGTGCTGTATCTAACCCAATTTACTGATTCTGAATGTGATTTAACAGATAAATGTGCAGTTGCCAAGGAACTATGGCTCGTTACAGGACAAGATGAATGCAGCGAAAACCATTTCCTCTGCAGCAACCTAGGACGCAAAGAAATAGCCCTAGCTATTGACAACCTATATCTGACCGCTTCCGAAGCCGCAAAAGCCCCCAGCATACAAGCCGACGCAAGGAATATTATCGATGCATTCATGCGTGACGACTTTAGCATCCCATTCTAATAACGAGGAGGAGCAACAATGGAATTTCCGATATACACCGACAATGGAAAGCTATTCTGCAAATGTCGCAAAGATAATGGCGCAGATATTACTCTGCTAGGAAAAAAAGGCAGTATTCCGTTCGAAAAATTTATAGCAATTGTTGCCAGTTGCGACAAAACTCCCCCAAGGCCTAAAAAACAGAGTACAGCGTAATTGCATACAAAACCAGTCAACCCCACGGCATGAACACGCCCCGCAAGCGGATTCTTTCCACCGATGTGAGGAATCGTAGGTGTCACGCCGGTCAATTGGAGGCTGACGGATAAGAACTAAAAAGAATAGAATGTCCGCGAGCTCACCGTGCGGCTTGGAAACCGTATCGAGGCAGGCCGGGACAGTCAAACGATCGCTATGTTTACACATAGCAATTGGTTGGCTGTCCCGTTTTTTTTTATGTGCATTCGCTAAAAATTGCACAATTTCGATGATTTTAGAGGTGCGCTTCGTGGTAAGGTGTTTTTGAAGAAAAGATGTCCATTATGAACATTGTGATAATAATTATCAAATTCGTCATTTGTCAACAACTGTTTGTAAATCTGCATAAAATCGATAGGATTTTACGAAAAATTTGCATTAGGATTACTTGTAACGAAAAAAATAAACGTCCGAAACGACGAAAATCTACTATCGTTCGTTCTTTGTAGCCTTACGCGAAACGAGACGATATCGCTGTTCTACAGCCATACATTTCGTAGGACTATATGTTCATTTTGCTGATTTCACTTTAAACTTTTGACGTAACTCAGTAATAGATACTAGAAACAAAAAAACGAACCACCGACGGGTTGTTCGTTCGTCTCCCGCAAAGGCATAGTGAGTCGCGACTCTCTATACGCACGGCCAATGTGGGAGACATCGAGTTAACTAAGCCAGTTTTTTCGTGCAAATTCTGGCCATCTCGCAGGACGGGGTTGGCCGAATGAGAAAAAAACCGAATAACGCCATGAAGTTGCTCCGTTCCTGTGCAACAGGAAGGAGCAAAACACATGGCAAAGAAAGTAGCTCAAAACAGCAAAGAATCATTCAAGCACATCCGCAAGGACCCAATCAACGGAGAACTCGATTACTTTTTTCCGCTGGAGATTACATCCCCGTTGGATAGAGAGTCCGCAAAGGCGCGTGGGCTTGAAATCACAAGGACACGTCTCGGAAATCGAGTTTTTGACGCAATCATGGTGCCGTGTAAAAACGTGGCGCGCGACGCAAAAGGCAACGAAGTGTACGTCGACACGCCGTCCGATGTTCAATATCAAAGGTACCGCGAGTTTATCAAAGCCGAAATGAACGAGCAAGAAGCCATGAAGGAAGATGGACGCTGCAACATCCCGGATGGGCGTGGCGGTTACAAGCGCTGCCCTCTCCGGACGCCAAATCCAGCCTACACCCCCGGCGGTAATGCACCTAAAACGCTTGCAGTTCATTGTGAAGGGTGTAAGTATGAACCATTCAAGAATGAACATACAGTTGTCGCTCAATCCACTCTGGCTAAAACAGATTCGGAAACTGGGGAGGAAACCCCCTTCGAAGCCCCTACTCCAAGGTACTACTTCGAAGCAGATCGCTACATGCGGCTCTCCCCGGCGTTCGTTGACTTCGTCCGCACACGCGCACCCGAACTCGTCGGTCTGGCGGGTATGCTGACGCGGGAATACTCTCGGAGCGATGCGGCAAGGACGCTAGATATCCCCATCAGCACGGCGGGAAGCCAGAAGCAGCGGTTGATGAAGCTTCTGCTGGAATTCCTCGACAACTGCTTTATCCCCTAAGATGCCTATCACCTCAAAGCCCCGGAGCCAATACTCCGGGGCTTTAGTGTCTGAAAACCGTTTCTGATGCGCTGATCGCCAACCACAGTTTCAAAGCAGGAAAAAAACGCCCCGATATCGAATAATAACATCAATATTCTTATGGAGAACCGCCATGACCGCATCATCCTATATCGCCATCGATCTGAAATCCTTCTACGCTTCGGTGGAGTGCGTGGAACGCGGCCTCGACCCGCTCACGACGAACCTCGTCGTGGCCGACGAGAGCCGCTCGGCGAAAACGATATGCCTCACTACCCTTTGCACCTAACCTAAATCGCGTCCGCTGACCGCGCGGTGCCTCTTACGAACGTGCCCAAAGCCGCAGATATGTTTCCATCTGTGCCAGAGCGTATGAAGCGATGTTCTCCCACAAAGCCGGATGTGCCACTGCAAGATGGCGAAACGCGTCTTTGGGAATCACAAGTATTGTGGCTTTTTCGCTCACGACTTTTGCGGCGATGACCGCTTTTCGTTTCTGAAGCAACACAGTTTCATTCAGCCATGCGCCCGCCCCCGCGACATCGGCTGGAAAGTACCATCCGTCGCCATCTTCAATATTTCGGGAGACCATTCCCTCGACGAGAAATAACATGTCCGTATCCATATCGCGAAGGATGTCTCCCTCGAAATACGTTTCCAGGCGCGATTCTTTTATAAAAAATTGTGTTGTCCCTATTGTTTCGCTTTGAAGGAGCCGGATAGACGATATTGCATTTTGCAGCTTCGCGTTCCCATCCTTGCTATATTTTATCGAGGGCACCGGATTGCCGGAAATCCTCGCCGCAAGGCGCTTTTGAAAGTTTGCATAATTGTCATATCGGTCTGTAACCATTTGCCGCACAACGGCGAGGTATGCCTTCGCCAATTTTTCTCCAGCATCTGGCACGAAACAAGACGCATCATAGATGAACATGATGGATGCCTCGCCGCCTTCATATCGGAAATACAAACTGAGTTTCATCCCTTGAGGGTCACAGGAATGACGAGCGACAAGATGTCCCTCCGGCGCGGCTGGCTGGGCAGTGTAGGGAACGGCTTCCGTCAGGAAATCACAGAAATCCAGAAGATGATCGAACGGTTTTCCTTTTCGTCCAAGAAGCTCGCCAAAAGTTTCCCAGTCAAAACAGGCATAGGGGCAGGAAATAAGGAACTGTTGAAACTGTCCTGCGACAAAATCACCGATAACCGCATCCTCCGTAGTTTTTTGGCGTATGGGCACCATCTGGAAAGGATTTTGCGCCTCGCTCGTTTGCCCGCCTTTCGGCGGAACGGCAAGACAGATGCAAATATCCTTGACGCCGCTTTCCGCTTGCAGCAGAAATCCCCATGCGGTAGCCAAGAACGACGCCAGCATCATGCGGCTCCCTTTTGCGTCCGTCCAAAGTGTTGAAAAAAGCCCGGCAGGAATGACGGTGCGGTACGTTCTCTGCCGATAGCCATGCGCATCTCCGTTGTCCCGTTGTCTCGGCAGTTTTGCCAAGGGCGGCGGAGACACGAGGAGACGTTTCCAATACCCGTACAATTTGTATTCCATTTGGGCGTTCCGCATGACAGGCGGCGCACTAATCGACACAGGATTTGGCAGATCGAGCGCTGCACAAAGCAAGCCGCGCACGTCCAGCCGTTCCATGACAATCTGGGCACCCGTAACAATCACTGCATACTCTTGTTCTCCCGTATGGAAAATGGCGAAACGAACCGATAGTCCGCGCATGATGTCGAAGGGCTGCCGAATCTCCGACTCCGCCGCTTTCCAAATGGCAGCGTTTATCGCAGCGTCATCCTCCGTCCGCAGGAACTGGCAATGCACGCCATCCATGTGTTCCCGCCTTTGGAACACAATGGCCAGCACCCGATCCCCCATATCGCAGTATGCAGTCCGGAGCCCAGCAGCCCGCGCATCCAGTGCATGGAGAGCACGGTTGAACCGCATTGGTGAAAGCACACCTTCCAATTTGTAAACAGCTTGCGTCAAAAATCCGGGGGAAAGAAAGTTGCTGCCGCTGAAAAACCACGATTCACGCGGTGTCAGTACACGAACATATTCTATCCTATGCGCCGAATAGCCCGTAAGGGGCTGGGCACCGTAAACTTCAGCCAGCCGTTTTTGTTCGCTTTCCGATAGAAGGTCAAAACGCACTTTAATCTCTTTCATAGATATTTCCTCATTGCCGTTTGTTGTCATTCCAAAACCTTATTATTTATACACGGTCGCGGGGAATCATATCCTCCGCCGAGAGCGTCCCCGCTTCCGCGCGTTTGGCAAATTCCGCCGTGGCCGTGAAAAGCACGTCGCTGGAACTGTTGAGCGCCGTCTCGCAGGAGTCCTGCAAAACGCCGATGATGAAGCCGACGCCGACCACCTGCATGGCAATGTCGTTGGAGATGCCAAAGGACGCGCAAGCCACCGGGATCAGGAGAAGCGAGCCGCCCGCCACGCCCGATGCGCCGCAAGCGCCAACAGTGGAAATTATTGACAACAGGAGCGCCGTCGGCAAATCAATCTCAATGCCGAGGGTATGCGCCGCCGACAAGGAAAGCACCGTAATCGTGATAGCCGCTCCCGCCATATTGATGGTGGAGCCCAAGGGAATGGAGATGGCGTAAAGATCGGGATTCAGTCCGAGACGCTCGCAGAGGCGCATATTGACGGGAATATTCGCGGCGGAGCTGCGCGTAAAAAATGCGTAGAAACCGCTTTCCCGGAGCGTCGCGAAAACCAGCGGGTAGGGATTTTTCCGCGTCATCAGGAAAACGACCAGCGGATTCAGGACCAGCGCCACGAGAGCGAACGCGCCGAGAAGCACAGCCAAAAGCTTCCCGTAGCCGAGCAGCGTGCCAAGGCCGCTTTCTCCGATGGTCCCGGCGACCAGCCCCATAATGCCGAAGGGCGCAAGGCGGATAATCCACTGCACCATCTTCGTGACGGCCTCGGCCATATCGCTGATAAACGACTTCGTGGCTTCCGAAGCGTTTCGGAACGCGATGCCGAAGAGAACCGACCACGCGAGGATGCTGATATAATTCGCGTGAATAAGGGCATTCACCGGATTGTCCACCACAGAGAGCAGCAGATTTTTCAGCACGTCGCCGATGCCGCCCGGCGGCGCAAGGTTCGCGTCGGCGACGGAAAGTTTCAGTTCCGTCGGGAACAGGAACGAAACGGCAACGGCGGCGAGCGCGGCGCAAAACGTCCCGATGATATAAAGCGCAAGGACGGGGCGGATGGAGCTATCCGAAGCCTCACGCTTCTTTGCCAACGCGTCCCGCACGAGCACGGACACGAGGATGGGCGCGATAGCCTTCAACGCGCCGACAAAAAGTTGCCCCAAAAGCCCCACCACGGGAATCGACGCGGGCACGAAAACCGCCAGCAAGATACCAACAACAAGGCCGCCGGCAATCAGGAACACCAACGGTGCATTGATATACCAACGGAAAAACGAATGAACCACAAGAAACCCTCCCTTTGAAAAAACTTAAACATAAAAAACAACGCCCCTGCGGAAAACGCGGCAATATCGCTTTTCCGCAGGGGCGTTTCGCAATCCGCTATGCCCAGACGGCGCGCATGATTTCCTTGTACGCCTCATTCAGATGACGGATCATCACGTCGAACATCGCGTAGACCATATCGCCCGTGCGCTCGCCTTCGACGGAGAGGATTGCCACGTCGAGCAGCAACGCGCCCGCGTCGTCGAAATAGTATTTGAGCGCTTTGTACCGTTTGTTGTACCCGTTGGCGAGCTTCATCACCGCCAGCGCGTTTTCCTCGGTCAGTGCCTTCGGCGCGACGAGCACGCGTACCACGCCGTAGAGACTGTCGTCGAAAATCACTACCGTGGGCAGTTTATTTCCCTCGACGTCGATCTGCGAGCGGAAGAGCGCCGTGTGCAGCTCGTCCTCCCGTTCCTCCAACGTGAAGACATTTTCGAGTTCCTTCTCCTTCAAATACTCTTGGAATTGCTCCGCTTTCTTGTTCACCGTTGTTTGCCCCCTTGCTGTGCATGTATATCAGGTTTCCTCCACCAAAAGATCTTCTTCCTCCGCGTTTTTCGGCATGGTGTTCCAATAATCGTAAATGTCGATGACGCGGGAAAGCCCCAGAAGGTCATGGTGGAAACGATAATCCTCGAAGGCCAGCCATCGCTCGGCGTCCAGCGCGTTGTCCCAGCCCGTCGCCTTGCGGAGATTGTCGCCGCTCGCCATCAGCACAATATCAAAATATCCTCCGACCTCCATAGACCCGATTTCCCGCCGCCAAGCGAACAGCGTAAAGAGACCGCCTGTTTTCACCGAGCCCGCCTGCATGAAGCTCGTGGGCGAATAGTCGAAAATGGATACGGAGTTCTTGCCTTCCACCGAGCCAAGGGTGATGTTCCCGTTGGCGGCGGTGATGACGACATCATTTCCGGCGGTCACAGATTCCGCATAAATGTCGCCGCTGCCGCTCTGCGGATAGAAGGCTTCGATCCAATTTTCGAGGCCGGTGCGCCCGCCCGTCTGGAGCGATGCGTTCCGCCCCACGATAACGGTTTTCGCCGCCATATCGCCGTCCTGGATTTTGAGGGACGCGTCCCGTCCCGCGCTGACGGTGTCGGGGAAGTCGATGCTCTTTCCGGCGATCGCGGAAATATCCACGCCCGCCGCAGCGTCGCCGTCGAAGACGATACGATTGCCCGCTGCCAGCGAAATGCTGCCCCGCGCGTTCATCGCCCCGTCCGTCGTGATGTCGCCGTTTTTGGCGACGGCGGAAATGCTCTTCGCCGATTCCAGCGCCGCGCCTTTGATATTGACATTTTGCGCCGCCGTAACATCGATCATGTCGCCCGCCGCGATATGCTCCGTGACATCCACATTGCCGCCCTTCGCCACGGCAATGACATCGCCGCCCGCCGCCACGGTTCCCGCGTGCCCGCCCAGCACCACGTCATTTGCGGCAATCGCTGCGACGTTTCCATTTTTTGCCGCGACATTGTGAAGAATCAGGGATGCGCCCGTGGATTCGATGGACGCATTGTTTTCCGCCGCGATGGTTCCTGCGTTGAAGCCGTAATCGTTGGCCACTGCGTTGAAATCGCCTCCCGCTGTCAGCAGCGTGCCGTAGCCGACGACGAAATCTCCGCCCACCGCAACATTAAAATCTCCCGCCGCGTTGCTGTTCCCAGCAAGTTCGGCGTTCCCTCCCGTCGAGAGGCTGATGTTTCCCGCCGTGCTGTCCACCGAGGCGAGAACCGCGTTCCCGTTTTCCGCCGTGACGGAAATATCCCCCCGAGCCGAAGCGTCCGCGAGAAGGATGTCTCCGGTTTCGGAGCGCACGGCGATACTGCCGCCGCCTTCCACCGCCGAAAGGCTATCCGCTTTGATGTCGCCTTTCGCCGTCAGCGAAATCAGGCCGCCGGTGGTCATGTCGCCGCTGACCGTGACGCTGCCGTTTTCCGCGTTGACGATCACATCCCGCGCGGTGACCGTGCCGTGAAGCGTCACGTCCTTCGCCCCGTCAGCCTCGATAGCGCCGCCCGCCTCCACGTTTTCGTGCACGGTCACATTTCCGTTTTTCGCGACGGCCACAACGTCCTTTCCCGCCGTGACCGCGCCCTGATGGCCGCCCAGCACAATATCCCCGGCGGCGATGGCCGTGACCGTGCCGTTTGTCGCCGTGACATTATGGAGCAACAGGGATTCCCCTGTGGATTCAATCGTCGCGTTGTTTCCGGCGATGACCGTTCCGGCGTTCACGCCGTAATCGTTCACCTTCGCCGTGAAATCGTTGCCCGCCGAAACGAGCGTGCCGTAATTGACTGCAAAGCCGTCGCCCGCCGTGACGGTGAAATCGCCGCCCGCGTTGCTGTTGCCCGAAAGCTCCGCGTTCTGCCCAGCCGTCAACGTGATGTCGCCCGCCGTGCTGTTCGCCGAAACCAGCGTCGCGTTTCCTTCCGTCGCCGCGATTTCGATATTTCCGCTGGTCGATACGTTCTTTGCGGCAATATCCCCTTTCTCGGCGCGCACCGTGACGCTGCCGCCGGAAAGCGACCTGAGATTATCCGCCGTGACGTTTTCCTTCGCGTTGAGTGAAATCAGGCCGCCCGTTTCCATATTGCCGCTGACCGTGACGCTTCCGCCCTCGGCGTTCGCGACGACGTTTCGCGCATTGACGCTGCCGACGATGGAGACATCCCCCGCCGCCGTCGCGTCCACGGTGTCCGCCGTGACGTTCGCTCTGACATCCACATCGCCGTCTTTTGCGATGGCAATAACCTGCCCGTTCTCCGCCTTGACCGTGCCGTTTCCGCCAACCGTGACGCTCTCGGCGGCAATCGCCGTGATATTGCCGTTGATCGCCGTAACATTGTGCAGGGCCAAAGAGGCATCCGTGGACTCGATTTTCACGTTTTTTCCCGCGACGATCGTGCCGAAATCCGCGCCATATTCCTTTGCTGTCGCGGTGAAATTGTTTCCTGCCGTAACCGTTGCGCTCGGAGCTACGACAAATTTTTCTCCCGCCGTGACGGTGAAGTCCTGCGCTGCCGAGCTGTCTCCCGCAAGATTTGTGTCATTGTGCGCAGTCAGCGTGATGCTTCCGCCCGTAGAGTTCACGGAGGCCAGCGTCGCGTTGTTTTCCGCCGCAGCGGAAATATCGCCGCCCGCCGTGACCTTCGCAGCCTCGATGTCTTTTTTCGCTGTGATGCTGACGGTTTCCGTCGCCGTGCTTTCGCCGACAAGCTTCGCATCGTTCCCAGCTTCGACCGTGATGTTCGCCGCCTCGCTGGTACCGGAGATTTCTGCGTCCGTTCCCGCTGTCACGGAAATATCGCCCGTCGCGCTCGCGGAGGCAAGAGCCGCTTTCCCGGTTGCCGCAATGGCCGTGATGTCGCCGCCCGCGCTCGCGTCCGCCACGGAAATATTCCCGGACGAGGACTGCAAGTCGATTTTGCCGTTTGCGGCGGTGAGATTATCGGCGAAAATATCCTTCTTCGCTTGGAGGGAAATGGATTCCTCCGCCGTCATGCCGCCGTTCACCGTAACGCTGCCGCCTGCGGCCTCCGCCATGACATTTTTCGCGCTGACCGCGCCGTCAATGACAACATCTTCCGCCGCCTTGATTTTCAGCGTATCGCCCACCGTCACTGTGTCATGAACGGCAACACTGCCGTTTTTCGCCGTTGCCGTGATGTCATCCCCCGCCGTGACCGTGCCGCCGCTGTCGTCGCCGAGCAGAATATTCTCCGCCGCCGTCGCCTTGACGGAGCCGCTCGTCGCCGCCACGTTCCGGACTGTCAGCGACGCATCCGTGGATTCAAGGATTATGTCATTCTCCGCGACGATAGCGCCGTCATTGTCCATATCGCCGACCACCACAGCATTGAAATCATTTCCCGCTGAGAGCGTCGCGCCCTCTGCGACTGTGAAATCCTGCGCCGCCGTGACGGTCAGATCATTTCCTGCCGTCAGGCTCGCGTTCGCCAAAATTTTGACATCATACTCCGACGCCAGCAGCTTCATGTCTTCCGTCGCCGTCGCCGTCGCCGTGCCGGAAATCTCCACGGTTTCGCCGCTGACGGAAACCGTCTTGGCGGACGCCTCTCCCGTCACCGTCGCAGTTCCCAGCGCGCGCAAAGCAATCTTGCTTTCGCTTTTCAATTCCGCCCCTTCCGTCAGCGTCAAATCGCCCTCGCTGGCGAAAGAAATGTCTCCGTCAGTGGAGAGCTCGCCGCCAATGGCCAAATCACCGCCCGCCGCCGCGTTTTGCACTTGCACCGTGCCGCCGCCGACGAGGAGCGTGCCTGTGCCGTCGCCGCCCGCGCCGAAAGTTGCCGTCAGGCCGTCCGCCGCCGTGGACACGACCACAATGTCGCCCTCAATGCCCTTCTCCGCGTCCGCCGCGAGAACGGAAACATTGTCAAAGGTATTTTTCGTCGATTGCAAGGAAATTTTGCCGCCCGCGTTCTTTTCTTCGTCGTCATCGCCCGTCGTACCCGTAGTCAGCGTGACATTGCCCGCCGCCGCAATCTTCGAGGCTTCGGTATCCTCCTGCTCGATGGCGTTCGCCGCCGAGAGCGCGAGCGTGCCGTCCGCCTTTGTCGCTTCGAGGCTGCCGCCCGTCAGGTTCAAGCTCAGCGCGGAGAGCGAAATTTCGCCCGCCTTGACGTCGGCGTTTACTGCGCTCTTGTGGTTGGCCGCGTCTTCGGCGCGGGAAAGTTCGATATTGCCGCCCTCATTTTTGACCTCGACCATGCTTCCGTCTCCCGCCGCCTGAATCTCGCCGAGAACGAGATTGCCTGCCTCCGCGCCCGCAAGACGAATCGTGCCGTTTTCCTTTGCCGAGGCGTTCACCACCGCGCCATCCGCCTTGACGCGGATTGCGTTCGTCGCGCCGACATCGCCGTCCGACGAGGCCAGCGTGATGACGTCGCCCGCGTTCAGGTAGCCTTCGCCTGCCGCCATCTCGACGCCTTTGGCCGCGGTCAGCGTGATGTTCCCGCTTGCCGCCGCCGCTTCGACGGTCAGGACTTTATCCGCGTCCTGCGTAATGACGATGGACTTGCCGCTGTTCGCGTCCAGCGCGCCGCTGATGTTCGTTTGAATCGGCGCGTCGTCCGTGCCGACGTCACCCTCGCCGCCGTAAATCAGGAGATTGTTGCCCGTAATCGTTCCGTCGTCGATCATCACGACGCCGTTGCCCGCTTCAAGGCGCACGTCGCTTTCGCCCGCGTCGATATTGCCGTTGACGCGGAGCGCGCTGTCTTTCGTGCTGGCAAGATAGACATGGCCACTAGTCGCCGCCGACACGCCGCCCTCCTCGGTGCTGACCGAGATCGGCGCTTTCTGCGTGACCGTGACGCTCGTAATGTTTCCGTTCTCGTCCTTCGTGACGGTCACTTCGCCCGTGTGCGCGTTGGCGAGAATCTGACGGTTTGCGGTATCGTCAAATTCCGTGATGGTCACGGCTTCACCGTTTTTGCCGATGCCGCCCGTCGCAGTCAATGTGATGTTATGGCCGCCATGCACGGCAATGTTCGCCGTATCGCCGAGGCTGTTTGTCCCTGGCTCGCTGTTCATGATGCCGGACTGCGCCGCGTAAAGCGCGTCTTCTTTGCTCCAGCCGTAGTTCGCCACACTGTCCACAGCCGCGTAGTGGACAATCAAGTTTTGCTCGTCTGGGTTGTACGCCTCGCCTGTCAGATTGGATTTGTGCGCGTCGAAATAAGCGCTCCGCGCCGCCGTCAAGGCGTTCCAAGCGTCCTTCTTTTCCTGCTCGTATTCGGCGGGGGACGTTTCCTTCTTGCTCGAAGCGTTCTGCATCGCCTTGAGATAATTCGTCTGCGCTGCTTTCATGTCATTGTCGGAGGCAAACGCCGCCGCCGCGCGCTTGTAGTCGTCCGCATAATTCTTGGCGGTATGCTCCGAGGCATAGGCCGCGAGCTTTGTCGTTGCCGAGGAGTTCAGATTTTCAACATAAGCATTTTGCGCCGTCGCATAATCGTTCTTCGCCGTCGTCAAATTGCTTTGGTATGTCGTTTTCGCGGCTGTCTCCGAAGCCGTCCGTGTTTCCTTCGCTTCGGCGATTGCCGCCGCATAATCGGATTCCGCTTGTGCCAAAGCCGACGTATACGCGGCTTTCGCCTCTGCGCCTTCCGCGCTCTTGACGGCGGCGTTGTATGTTGCTCTCGCCGTTTCCAGTGCTTCCCGATACGCCGTTTGCGCCGCGTTCTGAGCCTCCACTGTCGTCGCTGCGTCCAATGCTGTCAGATAGTCCGCCTGTGCATTTGCTTGTGCCGTTTCCAACGCCGTTTTTGCTTCCGCTTCTGCCGCGCTGTACCCGTCACGAGCGATCTCCATCGCAGTATTATAGGAAGTCTCCGCTGCTTGCAGGGCGGCTTCATACGCCGCTTTCGCCTCGGACGCCGCATTTTCATACGTCGTCTTCGCCGTCGCCAATACTTCGGCATACGTCGCTTTCGCCGTTGACGCCGTCGTCGTGTAATTTGATTTCAGATCCGTTGCCGTGGAATCCATGACGCTTGCGGCATAATTGCGGGCGCGAAGCGCGGCAGTATAGGCATTGTACGCCGCCGTCTTTTGCGTTTCTGTTTTTTCGGGATCGTCCTTAACCGCGTCATAGGCGGACTTCGCCTCTGCCAACGCCGTATTGAGCTCGGCCATTCGCCGCGCCGCCGCGTAGTCCTCCTGCCCGTTCACGCGGTTCTGCGCGAGCTGCCCCGCGCGGGCTTCCAGCGCGTTCATGCGGAGCGTCTTCGCCGCTTCGGCTGATTTTTCCCGTGCGTTGCTTGCGTCCTCGGACGAAAGCAGCCCGTGCGCCAGCCAGCGGGAAAGGCGCGTGCTCTTGACCTCCGCCGTCTCATGGGGCGCGGCGTCGATGAAGCTGCCAGACGTTTTCAGCACCACGTCGCCCTCGGCGCTCTCGATATGGTTGATGCGCATATCGCCGGAGACCTGTGTCAGGTAAACGCCCTTCTGCGCGACAGCCGAAACGCTGTCATGCTCGTTGTTCCCCGTCCCCGCCTGGATTTTCAGCTCGCCGCCGCCTGCCCCGCCGATGGCGCCGTTCCTGCTCGCGAGGCTGATATTGGAGGCCGCGACATTATTCAAGCCGGTAGAGTCGTAAACAATATTCCCTTCCGCCGTCAGGGACACTTCGCCCATGTCGTCATCGTCCGTCACTTTGACGCTGCTCGCTTTCAAATCCCCGTAGGTCGAAGTGATGTCGATTCTGCCCTTCTTCGACATCACGTCCAGAATTGCCGTCGGCGTCGAGCCGTCGTCTTTTGCCTGTCCCTCATGGGTGAAAGCCGCGCCCTCTGCCGCGCGGACAACGACATGGTTCGCGACAATGGAGCCGTCGCCGCGCAGGAACTCGCCCGTCGTGACGGAAACCTTGCCGCCGTCCGCCGCCGAGAGCGAGCCGTCGAGCGTCAGCGTATTTTGGACGTTTGTCGTGACGCTGACCGTGCCGTTATTCTCTCCCGACAGGAACTTGATTTCGACCGGGTTGTCGCCCTTGTCGTTGTACGAGGATGTGGAGCCGGTGCGCGTCGTCTCGTCCCAAGTGTAAGTAACCTCTTTGTAAAGCCCGCCAAGGACGTTCGTGTCCGTATGCTCGTGCACGTCGCCTTTTTCGGTCGCATCGGTCACATACTTCGCCGTGATGTTGAAGGATGTTGCCTGGCTCGTGTCATGCTCTTTCAAATAGTCGCCGCTGTCCAGCGCCTTTTGGTCAAAGACTTTCGTCGAGCTCACCGAGGCGTCTTCCGTGTACTCGTTGATGATTTCGTCGTCCGTCCTTTTATCGATGAACCAAACATACGTCTTTTCCGTATATTCCTTCGTAACGACCTTCGTATTGCCGTAGCCGCCCGTCCAAGTGTAGGTCAGCCCCTCTTTCGGCTGGAAGGAATCGGACGCGGCATTCCAGTGGTCGGGCGTGTCGCCGCCAATGTCGTAGGAGCGGGAGCCGCTCTTCTTGTACTCGAAGACTTTGCCCTGCATATTGTCGGTGATGGTGATCAGGCCCTCGCCGCCCTCGTTCTGTAGGCCGAGGGTGACGACGTCGCGATCCACCGCCGCCGTACTGACCGAGATGTCCGCCGCGCCGTCCGCCGCGTAGAGGCGGCCGCCGCCCGTGCTGGACACCTTGCCCTCGATGTAGATCTGCCCCGGCGCCGCCGAGACGCTGTCCACGACGAGGGTTTGCGTTGAAGGATTGTAATAGACGCTGGGCGCGTAAACCCATTGCTTTTTCGTGCTGTCGTAATGGGAGCCGGCGTTCGACGTATTGACGAGGTAATTGTCGTTGCCGAGCACGTCGTCGTCGGTCAAAGAAGGCTTGCCCGCCGATTCCCACGACGAATCCAGCGATTCCACCCGCGTCTTGTCGTCCGCCGTAAGCATCACGGCATAGTCGCCGTAGCCGCTCTGCACGAGGCCGCCGATATTGACGTCGTTCGCCTTGACATAGACGGACTTCCCGGCGGCGATGCCGCCGCTGCCGTCGGAATTTGGCTGCGTTTCGGGCGGCAGATACTGCGTCTCGACGCCGAGCGTATCTTTGAGCCAAGCGCGGTATTCGCTGTAGCTCGAAAAGCTCTTATTAAGGCTTGTCCAGTTGTTGTTTTGGAGATACGTGTGCAGCTTTTCCTGGATTTTCGCCGAGGTCTCGTCGTCGTCCATCCACTGCTGAATCGGGTTGCTGCCGATCAGGATCGTGCCCGTCGGGTTGATCTGCGTGACGCTGCCCTGATCCGCTTTCAGCGTGATTTTCTGCGCGACGATGTTCGCGTCCGGCTCGACCTGGATGTCAAAGTGCTTGTTCTCGATGGTGACGTTGCCCGTCTTGTTCACCACGTCGCCTTTGACGCGAATGTCGGCGCGGAGGTTCGGGTCGTCGGAGCTGGCCGTGCTCCTGATGGTGATTTCCGGCGTCTTGTCCGCCGTGGCGCCGTCCGCCTCGATGTTCGCCGCGCCGGAGAGCCCGGAAACGTTCGAGGTTTTGGACACACTGGTATCGTTGAAATAGACGCTGCCGCCGTTCTTCTTGATGACGGCGTCGTTCACGTCGAGATTGACGGCGCTGGTGTTCGTCAGCGTGATGGAGGGATCGCCCTGCGCGTGGAGTTTGCCGTTTACCGCGAGGCTGCCCGCGTCCACATAGATGTTGCCGCCCGAAACGGTCATGTCCGGCGCGACGACGCCCGGCACCTGCACCGTCTTGTAAACGATGTATTTGCCGTTCTCGTTCTTTTCGGCGAATCCCGCCTTTTCCATGTCGAGAATCAGGCTGTTGAGCTTCGCTTGATAGCCCGAATACTCGTCCGTGCCCACGTACTCGCTCATCACGTTCAGGATTTTCTGGTAATCGTCCCAGTAGCCGTTTTCCCGCGTGATGGTATTCTTCTTGAAGGAGGACGCGCTGAGCCAGTCGCCGCCCTTCTTCACGTCGATTTTGATGTTGCTGTAGTCGGCAATCTTGTTGTCGTCGCTCGACGAAGCCAACCACGCGTTCTTTTTCGTCTGCATATCCGCCTGCAAATTCGCAAGTTCCGCTTCCAGCGTTGCTTTCTGCTCCTCGGTTGCCGCCTCGGCAACAGCAATTTCTTTGTCGCTGACCGCCCGCGAAGCCGCTGCGTAAGCAAAATACGCCGTCCGTTCGTCTGCATTCATCAGTGCCGTTTTCGCCTTGATTTGGCTCTTGTATTCCGCAATCTGTTCCGCCGTCAAATTGCCTGCTTCCAAAACAGCTTGCAACTCTTCAATTTCCGTATGCGCCGCCGTATGGGAAGCGGAATCTGTGAACGTCACATAGCCCGAGATTTCTATCGCCGCCTCGGAGTGAATGCCGGCAGTGATGCTGCCGTCGATGGTCGCGGCGTTGGCTTCCGTCTCGTGCTCCGAGATTTTCCCGTTTTCCGTCGTCACAAGGCCTGTGTCGTCGTCATCCGTATCGACATTGACATAGAAATTGTACGCGTCTGTGTATTCCAAGAGGGACGTGTGCCCCGTGCCCGCCGCGATTTTCGTGTCGGCGATGCTCCGGGCCGTCGCGCCGCTGCCGAAATTCACCTTGTTCTCCTGCGTCATATCGGTGTCGAGGTCCGCCACCAGCTCCAGCGGAACCGCCGAGTAATTGACGGCCTCGGTCAGCAGCGTGAAGTCCAGGCTGGAATCGCCGCCGTTCGCGTTGCGCCCCGCGTAGAGGCGAAGCTCGTTCGCGGCATCGAAGGAGGAAGCGTCCTTGACGTCGATGGTATTTTTGCGGCTCAAAACATTGTCCGCGAAAGCGTTTGCCACGCCCGTGACGCCGCCCTGGCTGTCGCCGTATGTCTCGTAGGAAAGCGTGGTCTTGTCGTAGGCCGCCAGCGTGATATTCGATTCGTCGTTTTTCAGTTCCTCAACCTTCTGTGCAAGCTGCGTATCGCTTTCGATGTCGATGCCGTTCGCGATGGCCTCCGTCACAAGCTCCGTCGCGTGGGCGGAAAGATCCGCGCCCGTGGTCGCGAATTTCGTGTTCTTGGCTTCCACCTTGTTGTCATAGTACGTCTTGAAGTCGCTGTTCGCCGCCGTGGCCTGCACGATGCCCGCCGCCTTCACGTCGTTCTCGACGGAGATGCTGCCCTGCGTCCCCGCCTCGGCGGTGATGGAGCCGCCCGCCGTCAGCTCGGAGGCATCCATCGAGACCCGCGCCGTATAGCGGTGGTCGTGCGCGTGGCTGGACGCGCCAACGGAAAGGCCGCCGTAGCCGCTGGCATCGATGTCCATCGTGTCGTTCACGAGATTCTCCGCCGTGTAGGTCTGCGCGCCCTGCGCCGTCGTGATGGTCGCGTTGGAAAGGGAAACCGCCGCCGTCCCGTCGACGGTGCTACTGATGGAGCCGCCGCTGCCGTCGAGGATGCCCGCCGCGAGCGTGTCGGCGAGGAAATCGAATTTTTCGTTGTTCCGCGCCGTGACGGAGAAGTCGCCCGCCGTCATGTTCCACGTTCCTGCGAGATTCACTTTCGTCTGGTTGTCGAGCTTGTTTTCCACTTCGGCGGCGGCGACATGAAGAACCGCGCCGCCGTAGCTCTGCGCGTCGGCGTCAATGCTGACGTCGCTCTTCGCCGAGAAATCCGCCGCGCCGAGGCGCGACGAAGAAGACGGCGCCTTGACATCTACCGTCGTTGTAAGGCCGTTGTTCACGCTGACCGTATTGTTGCCCACGGAAACGTAGATGCTGGCGTCCACGCCCAACGCGTCGAGGTCTTGGGAAAGGGCGGTCTCGCCCGATACGGAGAGCGTCCCCGTCGAATAATAGGTATTTTCGTCGAGAGCGACGGAAACGTCGCTTTTCGTCGTCGCGCCGTTGTAATTCACGCCGACGGAGGCGACGCCCGAGGCGTCCACCGCGTCCATCTCCGCGTCCTGTGTAATGTTCGCTTTCGCGCCGATGGCGATGGTATCGGCCTCGTCCGCCGCCCAATCCTTGTTGAAGGAGCTGTCCCCCTTCACCGTCACGGATGTTTTCAGCGCGTTGTCGTCGTCCCAGCCCGCCTTGACCTCGGAAACGGCCACCGACACCGCGCCAAAGATTGCGGCGTCCACCGTCGTAAGGTCGGCTTTCATCGTCTGCGCGTTTTCCGCCTCGACGGTGATGGTATGATCCCAGGACGTGATTTTGTCGACATCCTTGTCGCCAATCGTCCCGTCCTCTTTCAGCGGCTTGTAGCGGTAATCCATGCCATGCGCGGAAATATCGCTGCCGTTGATCAGGACGTCCGTGCCGTCCGCCGCGCTCTTCGTCGTCGCCTCGGCGACCTGCACGCCGACCGCGCCCGCGCCGGCCGCCGCGACGCTGATTGCCTCCAGCTCCGTCTTGGTATCGTCCTTCGCCGCGAGATGCGCCATGTGGTCCGCCGTCAGCTTGCTGCCGACAACCTCCAGATGGCTGGAATCCGTCGCGTCGCTGAACGCGAACGCGCCATTCACCGCCGCCGCGATGCCGCCCGAGCCCTGCACTGCCGTCACGTCCGTCGTGCCGGACACGTCCGAGCCGAGGTCGATATTGCCGTGGGCGGTGAGCTCGCTTTCGTTCACCTTCGTCGCCGCGTTCCGGTTCGTGTCGAGGACGACGACCGTCCCCTCGACGGCGGCGATGCCCGCGCCGAAGTCGTACTGCTCCACCGAGACGTCGGTGTTTTCCGCGCTCCTGACCGAGATATTGCCGCCGGACAGGACGGAGGAATCGCCCTCCACCGCCGCCGTAACGGTGGAAGCCTTGCCGCCCCTGGACAGCGTGACGTCCTGCTTCGAGGAAAGGCCCGCGTAGCCGAACGCCTGCGACGAAAGCAGCTCGCCGTCCTCGATGACGGTCTCCGCCCTGTCATACGCGCCGGAGATGTTCGCGCCCGCGTCGTCCGTCGCCTTGACGGTCGTCGTCTGCGACGCGCCGTCCTCGTCCGTCCACTGGTACGAGGTATTGTAGCTGTCTTCGTCGATTTCCTGCCCGACGGTGATGACGGCGACATTCGCGCCGACGCCCGCCGTGCCGATTTCCGTATTCCCGGCGAAGGCCGAGACGCTGCGGTTTTCCTTCGCGTCCACGGTCACGTCGCTGACGGAGTAAATCGTGCTGCCGCTCACCGACGCTTCCGCCGTGCCGTCCACGTTCGCGACGTTCACGCCGACGCCGACGCCCGCGCCCGCGTAAAGCGCGGCGCCCGCCGCCCAGCTCGTCTGCTCGACGCCGATGTTGTTTTCCGCCTCGACGTTGACGCTCTTCGCGCTCTGGTTCGCGTAAACATTCTCGTCCGAATCGGGATCGTCCTTGCCGATCGTCACGCCGTCCATCTTCGCCGAGACGTCGCTCGACGTATTCGCGACGCTGACATTGCCGCCGACGCCCGCGCCCGTGACGGTCGCCGTAACGCTGAACTGGTCGTACACGTCCTCGACGTCGCTCTTCGCTTTGACGTTCACCGCCGTCTGGCCGCTGTGGTTGACGCTTCCGGCTTGCGTAAAGCCGATTTTGCTGTCTTTGAAGACCGCGCTGGTCTCGCCCGAATCTTCGAGGACGGCGACGGCGACGCCGACAGCCGCGCCTGCGGCCTCCGCCGCCGTCGTAATCTCCCGCGTATGAATACGCGCCATGCGGTTCGCCGTGACGTCGAGATTTCCGGCGGCAGCGCCGGAATCGCTGTCGCCAAAAGTCGCCTCGATATTTGAGAGCGTCGCCGAGGTCGTGCCGGAAAGCGTCGCCACGTCGTCCACGTTGCCGACGCTCGCGCCGGTATCGCCGACGGTCACGCCGACGTTTTGGCTCGAAAGGCCGTACTTCGACTCCGCCTCGACCTTGACGCCGTTGGTATTGCTGAAGGAAATGTTCTCCCTGGCGTTCGCGGTCTTGTCATGGCTGACCGTCGCCGTCGTGTCGCGGCTGATTTCCGTGACATTGACGCCGATGCCGACGCTGGCGCCCGCAAGCGAAAGATCGCCCTGCCCGATCATTGCCGCGTTGTTCGCGTAGTCATGGGCGACGACGCTGACATTTTCCCCGGTCAGCGCCAAGGCGTCGGCAAAAGCCTTCGTCTCGCCGCCAATGGTGTTGACGTTCACGCCGCCCGTGACCGCGGCGCCGACGCCCGCCGCGCCCGCGTTCACGATAAAGGACTTCATCGTCTCGGTGCTGGACGCGGAAATGACCGCGCCCTTGTAGGACGAATCCTGCCGCTGCTTCCAAAGGCGGTTCTCGTCCGCCATCGTGCCGCCGGCCGCGAATTCGTCCAGAATGGCGTCATCCGCCACGGAATCCTTTACCTTTGTTCCGTCCGCCGAACCGCCCGCCGAAATGCTCGCCGTGCCGCCGCTGACGCCCGCGCTGGTCGTCGTGTCGATTTCGTTGACCGACACGGACAGGCCGACCCCCGCGCCATACAATCCAAAAGCTAGCGCCCCCGCCACGTTCTCAATGTCGGCGTCGCTCTGCGCCGCGATGACGGCGTCCTTTTGGGACGCCACGCCCGCGCTGCCGGAAATTTCCGCGCGGGTCTCGCCGTCAAACAGATTGACCGTGACCGAGCCGACGACCCCGGCATGGCCGGAGCCTGCGCCGCCCGCCGCCGCGTCGGTGATCGTGTCCTTCGACGCGGCTTTCAGCGCGAAGTCCTCGACGTTCTGCTCTCCTTTCTTCATCTTCGCCGTGACGTCCGCGCTGGATTGCGTGACCGCCACAGCCGCGCCCACGGCGGCGTCGCCGCTGCCCGCCGCGACAACGGCGACGTTCGTCACCGAGCCGCCGGAGGACGCGTTTGCGGAAAGCGTGCCGTAAGTATTGCGGGCGTCGAGATCCGCTTGGCTCAAATCAAGCCCAAGCGCAAGATTCAATTTCTCGCGGTTGCCAAGCTCCTTGTCGGAAATTTCCTTGTCCACGTTCATCTCCGACATTTCCACGCCCGTGACGCGGCCCAGCCGCGAGACCGCCGCCGCGCCCTCGACCGCCGCCGTGCCCGCGCCGCCGACGCCCGCCGCCACCGTGACCATCTCGGAATCGTCGGAGGCACCGATGGCGATGCTCGCGTCCGTCTTCGTGATTTTCTTGTCGTCGTCCGCCGCGTCCGCCGAATAGCCGAGGGCTTCGAGCCATGCCCAGTCCATCGTGGTGACATCCATATTCTTGACCGCCGCCGTGTTTTTCTGCTTGCCGTCCGGGTCGGCGGTATTTTCGTTCCACGTCCCCATCTCGTTGTAGGCCACCGCGCCGCCCACCGCTGCTTTGCCCGCGCCGGAGACGCCGCCCGCCACCGCCAGCTTGTAGCCGTCGTTCGTCGAGCTGACGTTCAGCGCACGGATATTGTTCAGCGCGTTCGCTTTGGTGTAGGCGTTTGTTTCTTTTCCCTCAATCAGAGCGGAAACGTCGTCCTCGCCGAAATTGAGCGCAAGGGAACCCACGAGCGCCGCCGTCTTGCCGATGCCGACGCCAGCGCCGACCGCGTAGACCTTGCCCGTGTTCGCCGCCTCGACGGAGATGTTGCTGCCCTTCAAGGCTTCCTTCAAATCTTCGCCATGTAATTGAGCGATTTTCGTCTCCACGGCCTTGACGTCGGTTTCCGTCATCTGCGCCGTGGTGCTGTTGTCGAGATTGTTCAGCGCGAGGGCGAGGCCGCCGCCGTTCTTGCCGATGCCGATCTGCCCCGCGACGTTGATCTCCTTGCTCTCGGCGTCCGCCACAACTTTCACTTCGTCGGCTTCCACCGTGGAATTCGCGACCTCCGCGAGGACGTCGTTCGTCGTAAGCTGGACGCTGACCGAGCCCGCGCCGTTGAACGAGCCGCCGCTGGCCGTCTCGCCCGCCGCGACATTCACCAAAAGCCCGTCCGCGTTCGCGCGCACGTCAAGACCGTAGGCGTTCCCCTCGTCGTCGGTCGCCCCGGTCGCTACAATGTTCGCGTTTTTCACCCGCGCCGTGAAGTCGTTGTCGATGGTGCTGGCGGAGGCGGCACCGGCAAGCCCCACGCCTTTCGAGGACGTGGAGTCGGACAGCGTCACGCCGACGCCGACAATCGTAGTGCCGCCGCTGGTCGCGTCGATATTGTAGGTTTGTCCTTCGCCGTCGTCGCCCGCGTCCGTGGCGGCGTTTTCCTTCGCGAGGTCGAGATACGTCTCTCCCGTGGCGTCGACGCCGACGGAAGAAATGTATTCGTCAAAAGTCTTTTCGAGATTGCTGTTGTTCGTGTCGTAGGCGGCGACGTCCACGCGCTGCGCCTCGACGGTGATTTTGCTGCTGTCCGTGCCGCTGATTTCGGCGGTCACGTCGTTGTCCAGCAGATTGACCGCCGCGGCCGCCTGGAAGCTGTAGTTCGACTGTGCGCCCGTGGAGATGGTCGTCGCCACCGCCGCGCCCACCTGCGTGACGTCAAGGGCGGCATGGTTCATCAGCGAGCCGATATTCTCGTATTTGCCGCCGCCCGTGATTTCCGCCGCCAGCTTGTTCTCGATGTCGGCGAGCGTGACGGTGCCGCCAACGCCGACGGTCGTGCCGCCGCCCCGCATCACGTCGAGATTGACGCCGCCCGTCACCTGCGTATCGCTGTCATAGGCGACGTTGGAGAGCTTCGTGTTCTCGCCGTATTCCACGACGGACTGGTTCATCCGCGCCCGCACGCCGTTCTCGGCGCGATTGTAGGAGACGGATGCCGCGCCGTCCAGCAGGAAGCCGTCGCCCTGCTCTTTGCTGACGGTCAGCGCGAGGGCCGCCGCCACGTCCGCGCCGTCCTTGTCCGCGAAGTTCTGCACGAGGGCGGCGTTTTTCACCGTCGTATTGTCGATTGCGGAAAGCACTGTCTGGTCGGTCAGGTTCACCGCCGCCGCGCCCGCGAGGGCCACGCTGGGTGCGCCGTTCAGCCGCTGCTCCAGTTGCGCTTGATTGTTCGCGCGGTGTTCCGCGCGCGCCTCTGCCTCGTCGCTTCCGTCCGCGGGGAAGAGGCTGTCCGTCGTGGAATCGCCGTCTGTGGAAAAATCCAGATTGTCCTCGGAGCTGCTGGTCGTCTCATGATTGCTGACAGCCGCGGCGGGAATGAAATCAAAGTCCTCCGACGAGGTGTCGTAAGAATCAATCCATGTGCCGGTGGACGCGTCGATTCCCGGTTGATAGCCGCGGTGATGCCCCGGATGATGGTTCGCTTGCAGGTTCGCAGTGCGGGGACTTGCCTGCAGGTTGCCGTTGCCCCGCGTTTTCGTCTTTTCCGACTGCTGCCAGGTGATGGCGGTGGCGCCGCTCCACGCGCCGATGAAGGAGGCGTCCTCCGCCTTGACCATGAGCTTCGCGTCGTCGCCGTCCTTTTCCGCGCCGTTTTCCCGCTGATGGAGCGTTACGGTTGCGTTTTCGAGCTGCGCCGCGGTGTTCGTCGTGACGTCGTTCACCGAGACGCTCCCGGCGGCGGCAAGGTTCAGCTTCGCCACCTTCGTTTGGCCGTTCTGCGCCACATTTTCCTGCAAAGCATCGGCGAGATTGGAGCCTTGCTCATGGTTCGCCGTATGCGCAATCGCGTCTTCCAGATTGTCAAACAGGTCGTCGGACGCGTTGGAAACGTCGGGCTCGAAGCTGGGATCATAGTCGCTGTCGTCGTCCGAGCCGTCCAGCAAAAAGTCCCCATCCACTTCCGCCTGCCGAATGCGCGGATTGCTGTTCAGCGCCTCGCTGGGCTCCGTCGCTTCGCTCGTCCCCGTCCCCGAACTGGTGGTGGTGGAAGCCGTGCCCGCGACGGTGATGGTGTCAATCGTGCCGTCGGTCAGCGCGTTGAGATGGACCGCCGTCGCGTCCAGCGCGCCGGAAATTTTCACGGTGTTGTCCACATCGTAAGTGGTCACGGCGACGGACGCGCCCATCGCCGTGCCGTTGGATCGCAAGATCGCGCCCACGATGTTCGTCGCGACGACGTCCATGCCGCCGCCGATGTTGATATTCGCTTTCGCCTTGTCGGCGGCGGCGATGGAATTGTCATCTTCGTCGAGGGACTTTGCCGTCATGGACGAGTGTTTGCCCACCGTGACGCCGCTTTTCGCGTCGCCGGAAAGCACGCCGACCTGTCCCTGCACGCCGACGCTGCCCGCCTCGCCCGAGCCGAAGGTGATGTCCGTCACGATCGTCTCGTTTTCGCCCTTCAAAAGAATGGCGTCCTCGTTCTTGGTCGTCGTGGTTGTCTCGTTGCCTTCATCGTCCGTCGTGATGGTCGTGGTGGTCGAAGCCCAGCCCGTGAGCTTCGCGTGTTCGCCGATCTTTACCGTTCCCTGCGTATCGCGGGCAGCGACGCCGACGTTGCCGCCGATGGCGTTCGGGCCGGAGGTGTTGTCGGAGACCTTCAGGACGTTCTTGAACGCGTCCATGAAACCGTTCTTCGACCAGCCGCGATTCTTCCCCGCGTGCTGCTCCACGTAGTTCAAAAGCGGCTTGAAATCCACGTCGATATTGACGCGGCCGTTCATCGCGACGGAGTGCTGCTGGGCGTTCGCCGTGACGGAAAGCGCGCCCTCCGTCGCGTTCAGCTCCGTATAGTCGCCGACATCCACCGTCGCGCGGTTGTCGAGGGAATTGACGTTCACGCCGCCCGCCACCGAGAGCTTCGTCTCGGCGTGGCGCTCATGGTTCCGGTCGGCGTTTTCGCCGACGGCGCCGCTTCCCACGGCGTTCGCCGAGGCGGAGGCGACGAAGTTGCCGTAGTTCTCCGGCTTCAGGAACGCGGTCAGGTTGTTGTTCAACGAGGTGTTGATCGCGTCGAGCTCATATTTGAATTTGTTGTTGACCGAAGTCTTGATTTGCTGGATGCCTGCGGCGATGGAAAACGCGCGCTCCACAAGCTCCGCGAGGGACGTAGGCATATTCGTCGCGGCGTCTCCTACATAGTCGTTCAGGTCAAGCCCCGTAGAGAGCGTGGCCGCTTGCCGCACATCCTGGGAAAAGGTCTCGCAGTCCGCGAGGATTTTATCCAAGCTGCGCTGATCATCGTCCGTTATGTCATCTTTCAACTGCTTGGCGGCGGTAGCTACCGCCTTGATTGCGTCGATGATTCTCTGATAGTCCGCGAGAATGCCGTGCACGCGCCCCCAATCCTGATAGCTCGCCGCCGCTACGGAGACGGTCTTGCCCTCCAGTACGGCGTGATTGCCGTCGTCTTGGGACGTGCCGCCGTTTCCGTCCGCGTCCTTGCCGATGGTGATTTTCGCGTCGTTGTCGATATTCGCGACCAGCACCGAGGCGTCGATTTCCGCCGCGCTCTGGTTGTCCGGGTTCACGTTCATCAGCGTGCCCGTCGCCGTCATGTGGGTGTCGTCCATCTGCGTCCCGGCTTTCACCGTGACGCCGCCGTCGGAGGAGACGAGCTTCGCCTTGTTGCCGACGCGGATGTCCGCCGTGTTGTTCTCGTTCGCCACGGCGACGCTGACCCCCGCCGTCATATACTTGTGCAAGTTCTTCAGCGCGTTGGCGGGGACGGAACCGACCTTCACGGTCTTATTGGCGTCGCCAAAAAGGCGCACTACGCCGCTGCCGTCCGCCGCCATCTCTACCGAGTCCGAGGGGAAAAGCTCGTCCAAAAACTCGGACACATCCGCCTGCGTAATCCTGGTGTTTTGCTGCTCCTGTTCCCCCGTCTGCGGCGGCGGGTTCAGGCCGACCACCGCGTTGTTCGCCGAGACGTTGTTGCGGGAGGTGGTGTTCGTCGCGGAGACGGTGACGCCCTTTTTGCCGGAAAGCTCGCCGTCCACCGTGACGGTCGCCGCGCTGTCGTAGTCCAGCACACCGACCGCCGTCGCCGCCGTCGCGGCTGAGCTGGCGGCAACCGCCGCCGTCAGGTCGATGCTGTTGGAGACGGCGGCGTCCACCGTCACCGCGTCTTGGTTGCTGGTCAGTTTCGCGTCCTTGCCGATGTTCACCGTCGCGAAATTGTCCGCCGTCTCAATGGTGACAGCCGCGTCCGCCAATGCCGCCGTCGCGCCGCCCGCCGGCATCACCGACACGGCGACGCCCACGCCGATCATCGTGTCCGAGGCGGACGCCGACGCATTGACCGCGCCCTCCGCTGTCAGCTCCGCGCCGTCCTCGATATTCACCGCCGCGTCGTTGTACGCGCCGAGATAGGCGATGCTGGCGCCCGCGATGCGGTCGGTCGGCGCAACATCCACGCCGCCGCCTTTCTTCTTTTCCTGCTTGTCGGGCGTCGTATGGGAATCGTCAATCTTCGTCGTCGCCATCGTCACATTGATGGTCGTCGCCGACGCTTTCGCCGAAATGCCGCTGGGCAAAACGCCGTCGTTGCCGTCCGACGTGTTCGGGGCCTGCTTTGCCGTCAGCCTCGCGTTTTTGCCGATATTGACCTTCGCCTCCGAGTCGCGGTAGCTGTAAATCGGCGTGACGTCAAACCTCTGCGTCGCCTTCTCGATCCAAGTGTAATGATCCGCAAATTTTTTCTGCTGGCTGACGCTCATCGCGTCTTTTTTGATGGACTCCACCTTGTCCGCGTCGTTGGTGCTGGCATATTGGTTGAAGGTCGTGGCGCTGACGTCGATATTGTTCGCGGTAATCTTGCCGTCCACGTCCGCGTTCGCCGTGAGGAAGACGATCTCGCCGAGGGGGAAGGAACCAGCGGGAATGAAAGCGTTCAGCCCGGTCAGGTCAATATCGGAAACGGTGTCGTCCTTGTTGATTGCCGTCGCCGCGATCATGACGCCGCCCCGGGAATCGATTTCCGTCCCCGTGCCGACGGACACCTTCGCGTCGCGCTGCTCAAAGCCCAGCGCCGCGAGCGCCTCGTCGCCGAGGTCGCCCGTGGCGGAAGCCTCGCTGGTAGCGAGGGCGGACAGCACGATGTCGCCCGTGCCCGTGGCGGAAAGCACAAGCTGATTATTTTCATCCGTTGGTGAAATGCCGGAGTCCACGCCGTCCAAATTGACAAGGGAAGAAAAGTCAAGATTGTCCCGCGTCAGGAGCTTCGCGCCCTGCGCCGCACCGCTCTCTTTTACGACCTCAACCGTCCCCGCCACCATCGTGATGCCGTCCACCGCGTTCAGCCGCCCGGCGACGGAGATGGTCGCCGTCGGGTTGATGGCGTACGTGCCGTTCAAGAGGTCGGCGGGATCGAAATCGTCGGCTATCGTATTGGAAGAACCTTCCTTCAACATCGCGCTCATGCCGGACGCCGTCGGCGTGACGAGATTGATCGCGCCCGCGTTGATGACGCCCGACGCGCCCACGGCGATGCCGTCGGCGCTGACGAACCAAAGGTTGCCGCCGATGCCGCTGCCCTTGATGGCGTTCACCGTGCCGTTGATGTCGATGCGGTCATTGACGAGGTTCAGCAGGTTCAGCGCGTTCGCGTTGCCCGCCGACGTTCCGAAGTATAGATTGGCGATATTGCCGCTGGACAGATTGAATTTGTCGAACACGTTGTAGGCGTTGACGCCATTGCTTGTCACGCCGTCGGCGAAAATGTTGAACACGCCGTTCTCCGCCGTCATGGCGGACTGCCCTGTCTTCTGTATCTCGCTGGCCCGTACATGGACGGGCGACAGCAGGAAACCCGCCGCCGCGACGCCAATCGCCACGTGTTTTCCGAAATGGGCGTGCAGCCCGCCTTTCCGTTGCATTTTCCTCATGATTCCCGACATCTTGTATCACCCTTCCAACGTCCTTGTCTTGCCTGTCAATCAAAAGCTCGCCGTCGCTGTCAAATGCACCCGCGCCCCGTCTGTTGCTCCCTCGTCCAGTTCGCGGCGGAGCGGGAAGCCCACCGCCACGTCCACGGACAAAAGTTTCGCGATACGCGCCCGAAGGCCGACGCCAGTGCCCGCCAAGATATAATGCTCGGGGCGGTTCTCGCCCCAAAGCCCGCCATAGTCGAAAAAACCGTAAAGCGAGAGCGTCCTGTCTTTCAGCATTGGCACCGAATACTCGATGCCGAGGGAATAGCCGTTGTCCGCGCCGATGGCGTTTTCCCTGTAGCCCCGCACGCTGTACGAACCGCCGATGAAAAACTGCTTCGAGGCCCGAAGGTCGTCCCGGTCGCTCATTTGCGCGTTCGCCCGAATCGAGAGAAGCTGCCCGTCGCCGACGCCCTGCTGGTAGAGCCAGTTGGCGGCGAAGAATCCATAGTTCTCCGAGGGCTGGAAGCCCGCCATCATGCCGTTGTTTTCCCATCGTCCGGCGGTATAGGCGTAGCGATGGTAAAAGGCGCGCCTTGGCCCGTAATGGGTGAAAGCCGCCGCCGCCGTCCCCTCGGTGAAGGTGTCGTCCACGACGGGCATACGCATCAGCTCCGTCGCCGAGTGCTGCCGCCCGAAGGAAAAGGAAAGCTCGGTGCGTCCCGCGCGGTTCGCCCGGATCGGGTGGCGAATCGAGACCGCCGCCGAGTACGCGTGGCCGTATGCCTCCATGCCCCATTCCCGGTAGAGGCCGTCAATGACGTTTGTGGCGTTCGTGCTGTAGTCGAAAGCGAGGCGCGTGCCGCGCTTGCTGACGGGAATCGAGTAGCTGGCGCTGAAGGACTCAAGCCCCTGCGCGTGCAGATAGCCGAGGCTCAAAGCGTCCCGCGTGCCGGACACGCTGCGGTTCGTGTAAAAAACGCCGCTGCGCCACCGCCCCGTGGTCTCGTTGCCCGCGCCGTCGTAATAAAGCGTCGTCATCTGGTTCTGCGGCTCGCGCACGGTCAGCTCATAGTCCGTCGTCCCCGGCTCTTTCCCCGCCCGAAGCGTCAAGTGCAGGAACACGTCGTTTGTCTCGTTGAACCATGTCACGCGCTCGTCCAGTTCCTTGACATTGGCAATGCCGCCCTGTTCCAGCCCCATCCTGTCCGTGATGTAGTCGGCGTTGGTGTACTTGTTGCCCTTGACCTCGATATTCCCCGTGCGCCCCTCGACCAGCGCGATGCGCACCACGCCCGCGCGGATCGTCTGGGGCGGCAGGTAAGCGCGGCAAGTGATGTAGCCCTTCTCCCGATACCACGCGTTGATTTTTGCCACGATGGCGTAAAGGTCTTCCACGGAAACCTCGCGCCCGATATACGGCGCGACAATTTCGTCCCGCGTTTCCGGCGGCAAAACCGCCGAATCGTCCACCGTGACGCCCCGCAAAGTGAAACGCACCGCGCCTTTCTGCTCGGCGGGCGTTCCCTGCTGGTCGTCAATCGTCTTCTCGTCTTCCGCGCGGCGCGCTTCCATCTCGCGCTCGATCCGCGCCCGCTCCCTCTGCTCCTCCATCTGCCGGAGCTGCGCGCCGGGATCCGCGCCGTCGCCCGGCGCCGCCGATACGACGCCGCCGACGGATAGCCACGCGCAAAGAAGTGCGGGAAGGATACGCCGGATTCGTTTTGTTTCTCGCATTTTCCGTCATCACCTGTCAAAAGGGTACATTTTCCCTATCATATTTGTCTTATTCTCAAGCAAAAAATATCATGTCCATATATGGACAAGTCAAGCAAAATTCTTGCGCGCTTTCATAATTTTTGCTAACATATTCTCTGATGAACACCTTTTGAGGAGGAATGAACATGGACGGCGAACGGTTCCAACTGCCCGACGGGGACGAAAAGCTCTTTTCCATCCGCGAGGCGGCCCGGATTTGCGGCGTGAGCCGCGCCACGCTGCTCCGGCTGGAGGAGGCGGACTTTTACGCGCCGCGCCGGGTGGACGCGAAGAATGGCTACCGGTGGTACGACGCCATCAATATCATGCGTATCCAGCAGTACCAAGCGCTGCGGAGGCTGGGGCTCGCCCACGCGGAAATCATGGCGTATTTCAAGGGCGACCTGAACCGCGCCGACTTTCTCAATGAGCTGCGGGAGAGGCTTTTCATCGCCCAGCGCTGCTATGACGAGTTCCGTGCGCGGTTCACCGAGCGAGAGAGCCTGACCTTTTCCTTTTTCGATTTGCCGGACGCGGTCTGCTACGCGTTCCCCTGCCCCATCCGGGAAATCATGGCGCAATGCGAGCACAACTTCCGAGAAATCGAGAAAATGTACGCGCTGGGCTTCCAGCCCTTCCCCGCCACGCCGATGTTTTCCCTCGTGCCGGGGCCGGACCAAATCTACGACGGCAGCGAGCCGGAGCCTTACGCCTCCACCATCTGCGTGCTCGTCCGCCCCGACGCGATCCCCGACCCGTCGAAGGTCATCTATTTCAAGCGCAGGCGCGCCTTTTCCATGCTCTACCACGGCAACAAGAGCGAAATCATGCAAAAGGGCGGCCGGCTTCTCATCGAGGAAATGAAGCGGATCGGGCTGGAGCCGAAAGGCCCCTTGTACGGCATCTGCGTCGTCGGCCCCTTCTTCGGCGACGAGATCGCCCCGAACGATTACGCGTTCCGCTTCGCGATTCCCGTGGAGGAAAGGCACATACAGGACCAAATCGTGAACCGATTTTCCATATTTCCCATATAAAAAAAGGATGACAACACGATGAAATGGAACCACCTCAAAAAAGCCTCTGCCGCGTTCGCCGTCGCCCTCGCGCTGGGCGCGCCCCTCGCGCCGATATGGCAGGACGGGGCGACGGTCTGCGAAGCGGCGAAAGACCCCGACGACCTGCACAAGATCGCCAAGCCCTGGCCCGGCGAGACGGACGTGCTGCTGGAGACGCCCATGGGGACGCTGCGCGGACGGCGGCATGAAAATGTCCGCATCTTCCGGGGCGTTCCCTACGCGAAGCCGCCCGTGGGCGAACTGCGCTTCGCCCCCACCGAGGCCGCCGAGCCGTGGGAGGGCGTGCTGGACGCGACACAGTACCGCCCGATGATGACCCAGTACACCACGGCGAAATGCGACGAGGGCTCGCTGGTGCTGAACATTTGGACGCCCGCGAAGGAGGGCGAAAAGCTCCCGGTCTACGTGTTCATCCACGGCGGCGCTTTCGCCACGGGCAGCGGCTCGATGGCGACCTACGAATCCACGAACCTCGCCAAGGAGGGCATCGTCGCCGTCACCATCAATTACCGCCTGAACGCCTTCGGATTCCTCGCCGACGAGACGGGCATGAAAGAGTACGGCACCACGGGGAACTGGGGCCTTCTTGACCAGATCGAGGCGCTGAAATGGGTGCAAAAAAATATCGCCGCCTTTGGCGGCGACCCGGAGCGCGTGACCATCGGCGGCGAAAGCGCAGGTTCGTTCTCGGTCAGCGCACTGATTGCCTCGCCGTTGGCGAAGGGACTTTTCCGTCAAGCCATCATGGAAAGCGGCTGCATTTTGAACATTCCCACCGTCGCCCCCATCACGCGCGGCGACCTCGCGCTCTCTATCGGGGACAGCCGCCGCTATATCGAGATGATGGGCGGCGCGGACACGCCCGAAGGCATCCGTTATATGCGCGGCATCCACGCCGAGGACTTGGCAGCGAATACGCGCTTCCGCGTCCACGCCACCACCGACCCGCAGCCCTTCTGCTTCTGGCCCG
>CAMVJN010000003.1 GCA_947167825.1 uncultured Selenomonadales bacterium
GCGCCTTCGCGTCGCGGAAATTCTCCGCGCCGTTCTTGTGGATATGCCAATGCATACCCGTCGTTCGCGCATCATATTTCTGGAGCCTGTACATGCCGACGTTCCGCTTGTCCGTAGCCGGATTCTTTGTAAAGACCAACGGCAGCGTGATAAACGGCCCGCCGTCCCCGGGCCAACAGGTCAAAATCGGAAATTCGTCGAGAGACGGATTGTCTTTAATAATTACTTCCTGGCAGGGCGCGTTGCTCACATATTTGGGGAAGCACAACGCGTTCCGCGCCATCGGAATCAGCGAGACAAGATCCATCTTGTGCGAGAAGGAGATATACGGCAATCGCAAGAGGCTCCGTATCTCATCGGCGACGTCATCCACCTTTTCCACGCCCAGCGCCATCGCCATGCGCTCCATCGTACCGAAGGCGTTCATCAGTACCGGCATTTTATAGCCCTTGACGTTCTCGAAAAGCAGCGCCACATTGCCCGCGCCCTCCATTTTTGAGACGCGGTCGGTAATCTCGGTAATCTCCAGCGCACAGTCCACTTCGGCCTGAATGCGCTTCAAAAGGCCGCGCTTTTCCAGCGCCGATATGAATTCCCGCAAATCCTTGAACGCCAAGAAAAGCCCTCCTATTATTTGTTACCGCCGCAGGACATAACGCACGACAAGGTAACTCAATTCATAAAGCAAAATCAGCGGAACCGCGATCATCGACTGGGTGAAGATGTCCGGCGTCGGCGAGATGACCGCGCCGACGACAAAGGAAAGGAAAATCACGATGCGCTGCTTCGACTGCAAAAATTCCGACCCGATGAACCCCAGCTTCGCGAAGACAATCACGACCAGCGGGAGCTCGAACACCGCGCCGAACGGCAGAATAAACGCCAGCACGAAATCAAAATACTGGTGCAGCGTAAACATCGGCTGAAGCGACTCGCTTCCAAAGCCCATAAAAAATTGCAGCGCCGCCGGGAGCACAAGGAAAAACGAAAACGCCAAACCGCCGAAAAAAAGCAGCACCGACGACGGCACGAGAATCCCTATGACCGTTCTTTCCCGCACCGTCAAAGCGGGCAAAATGAATTTCCACGCCTGATAGAAAACAACGGGGAGCGCGAGCAAAAAGCCCGCGAAAATCGCAATTTTGATATAAGTGAAGAACGCTTCCGCCGGTTGCAGGTAATAAAGCTTTCCGCCCGTCGGCAGCGTAAGGCAATGCATGATTTCGTCAATAAAAAAATACGAAACGCCGCTGCCGACAGCAATCGCGATCAAAGAACGGATAATGCGCGTCCGAAGCTCCTCCAGATGGCGCAGGATCGACATATTCCCCTCGGCTTCATCATCTTCTGTCTCGTCGTCCCCGCTATCGTCGGGAACCTCCTCCGCAGATTCGTCTGCAGCCGCAGGGAGTTTTTCCGGCTGTATCGACGTTTCGGGTTCTTTCTCCTCCAAAACGCGGGCGGCGTCCGGATTATCTGTCCACGGGTTATCGGCAAGCCGCGCCCGCGCTTCCTCTGCGGCTTTTTCCGCCGCGCCGGACGTCTTTTCGTTTGACGGCTCGCGGCGTTCCTTTTCTTCCTCTGCCATGCGCGCCGCCCTCTACTTGGCCTCCGCTTCGGCCGTTTCTTCTTTCTTCGTCTCGGCCTTCGCCTCACGGCGCGGCTTTTCCGGCGATGCTTCCAATTCCTCCGTCACCGCCGTCGTCGCTTTCTTGAACTCGCGAATGCTCTTGCCGACTGCACGCCCCACCTCCGGCAGCTTGCCGGGGCCGAAAACCACGAGCCCGATGATCAAAATCAAAATCAGCTCGGGAACGCCGATTCCAAACATAAAAAATCCCCTCCAACTTCAAGAGAGTCAAAAATCCCTTTGCCCGATATAGGCCGCTGCTTCAAGAAACGCCGCACGGGCCTCCCCGCCGACAGCCTCCGGCAAAACACGCCGCGCTTCCTCAATATACTCGTCCGCCCGCGCCCGCGCGGCCGCGACGCCGTCCGACGCACGGACAATCTCGATGGCACGGGCGACCATCTCGTCCGTCATTTCCCGATTGGTGACGATTCCGCGAAGCTCGTCCCGATCAGGGCTCTTCTCCAGCGCACAGATCACAGGCAGCGTCACGACGCCTTGACGGATATCGTTTCCCGCAGGTTTTCCGATTCGCTCTTCGTCGCCCGTCACGTCGAGCAAATCGTCCGTAATCTGGAACGCCATGCCCACCGCCTTGCCATACGCCTTGAGCCCTGCGCAGGTTTCCGGCGACGCACCGCCGACCATGCCGCCAAGCTCGCAGCAAATCGAGAGAAAATCCGCGGTCTTCATCGCGATGCGCTGCTCGTATTCCTTCAAATCATGGGCCGCCGTATAAAGCGCCGAGTCCTGCAGGATTTCGCCCGCGCAAAGCCCCTGCACCAGCGCGGCGAGGCGTTCGCCCACTTCCTCGGTATAGCCCTTGCGCAATACCATCGAAAACGCCTGGGCAAATATGTAATCGCCCGTCAGCACCGCGACCTGGTTGCCCCATTTCGCATTTGCCGTTGCCGTCCCGCGGCGCGTCTGCGCACGGTCGATCACATCGTCATGAACCAAAGACGCCATATGGATCAGCTCGACAGCAGCCGCCAACGGCATCGCCTTTTTCTCATCAAAGCCTTCACAAGACTTTGCCGCTAAAAGATACAGCGCGGGCCGCAGCCTTTTCCCGCCGGAACGCACCAAATGCGTCCCTATCTCCGAAATCATCGGCACCGGTGAAGCAAGCGCCTCGCAGAGCGTCTTTTCCAAGCGCTCAAGTTCCGGCGCAATCCAGTGAAATATGTCTTTTGCTTCCTGAAATGTCCCCATTATCTGCATCGCCGCGTTTCGCCTTTCAACTTCACGGGACGCCTCCTCACTTTGCATCCAATTCTTTCTGCCATTTGACCAAATCCGCCAAAGTCACCGACTCCATGACCGAACGGATTGCTCCGTCGAGCTTCTCCCAAAGGCGAAGCGTCGCACACGACTGATGGCGCGGGCATTCGTTCGTCTCCGACTCCATGCATGCCACGGGTGCGAAACCGCCCTCGATAGAGGAAACGATCTCTCCCGCCGTGTATTCTTCCGGCGCACGAACAAGACGATAACCGCCCAGCGGCCCCCTGCTCGAACGAACCAGCCCGGCCTTGTTCAGCACCGAAACAATCTGTTCAAGATACTTCTCCGATAGCTCCTGCCGTTTCGCTATATCCTTGACGCGAACCGGCGAATCGCTCTCCTCAAGAGCAATGTCCATCATGAGCCGCAAGGCATATCTGCCGCGCGTTGAAATTTTCATTCCAAAATCCCTCCCGCACGCCAAAAAAACATAGGCTTATATTGATTACCATATATCCTACCATATCAAAGGCTTATTTGCACGCGAATTTTTCAAATAGAAGCAAAATAAACGCACGAAAAAACAATCGACGACGAAAAAAGAGAGGGAATTTTTCCCCCCTCTCCGTTGCAATCCATATATGATTCATGCCATTGCGTCTCTGATGCGTGCCTCAACCGCCGCGTCCAGCTCGTCGAGCATAGCGAAACGTCGGCGGTACACGGCGCGCTTCCGCGTCGGCACCTCGTCCATCGTCTTCCTCGGCTCCACCAACGGCAATTCATCGAAACGGCTGTCGCCCGTTTCATGACCGCCCGCCTCGCGCCAAAATTCGCTGAAATCCGTCTTCAGCTTCTTGTCCATGCGAAGATGATTGTTCGTATAATATCCTTCGTTCGTCACCGCGTAAATATGCGCGACGCCGAGGGAGCGGGCCACCGCCTGCGTCGCGTAAAGAATCAGGTTTTTCGTCCGACAAGCGTGACAGAGCTTCGTGGCCTTTTTCACGATTTCCCGTGCGTCGTCCATATTCGGCCCCTGCATCGCGCCGATCCATAGGGCGGCCTCCCCCGCTTTATCGGGCGCAAGCCAAAAAATCATTTGATAGAGGGGCTGATCCGCCAAGCGCAGCATGACCGAAAGGATGCCTTCCTTCCGCTGCCCCGGCTCGTAAAAAAGCGAGAGCACCAGCGGCTTCCCGTCAAGCTCCGGCCCGTCCCAGAGCGGAAATGTCTCCTCCCGATAAAGCGAAAGCAGCACATCCTCCCGAAGCCGCTCTGCAAGAAAAGCGAAATGCGCCTCGACGAGCTCCGCCCGTTCCCCGAAGGTCGATCGATGATAGAAAAAAGCGCGCTGGGGCTGCTCGTAAACGAAAGGATACTGGTCGGCTATTTTTGCCAGCAAAGGCGTGGAATGAAAATAATCCCAAAGGGCTTTCATCCGGCCGCGATTCAACGCGCAACGGATACGAAACACCCAATATCTTCGGCACTCCCGCGATTTCCGTATATCATAGATTTTCTTGCCGATGGCAGCGAAGTCCATAGTTCATTGCTCCTTCATAGTATCCACCGGCCGCAAAAGCTCCGGATGCCGGACCATCCACCCTGTAATCGCATTAAATCCGTCAATCTCATTTGCAAAAGGAGATTTCCCGTCCTGTGTCTGATAAGTCTCTGCCGGATCGCCAGTCACATCCAGCCTTTGCCACCTGCCGTCCTCCGCCGGCCCCACCGCGTCCTGCGTCAGCCAATGGTAAGGCGATACTGCATACGAAACCGGCTCTGTAAGGGAAGAAAACAACGAATAATAAACGAATCCTTTCGGCGCAATCATCTCGTAAATCGTCGGCGCAATATTCATATGGCCGCCAATCGTATTGCCCGCCAAAAGGCTCTGGTCAATGTCAGGATGAAGCATAACGAAAGAAGTGCAAAACGTTTCCCGCAATGTTACATCTTGGCGCGACAGCAAGCCCATATTCATGGGAATCGGCAAAGCGGCATGGTCGCCCGTGACAATGACAAGGCTATCGGGAAAAGCTTGGCGTACAGACGCAACAAAACGCTCAATAGCTCGATCCGAATACCAATAGGTGCCGAGAACTTTTTGAGCTTCGCGATTACGGCGAAGCCGTTCCGGCGCATCCGGCATGACCGTATCCGCATCATAGCCATAATCCGATAAATTCATCTTGTACGGGCCATGATTGGAAGTCGTATAAACGAAATGAAATGTCGGAACTGAATCTCCCATATCCCGAATCAGTTCCGCCGCCTTTTCCAGAAAAATGTGGTCATAAATCCCGACCCAAGTCCGCGGAGCGTCTGCCGGGCAAAAATCCGTGGCCGCCATCACCTTGTCAAATCCCACGGCCGGCGCAAACTGATTAAAATTCCCGTAAGTGGCGTTGCCTCCATACCAATACAAGGAACGATAACCAAGACGCGCAAGCTGGGCCGGAAGTGCCGTAACGACCGTTCCCTGCCAAAAGCGTTCATTTTCATTCAATTCCAGCTTCGCGTCGAAAATCCCCGCCATCAGGCTCACAATCGAAGGACGCGACAACTTGCCTGCCGGAAGAAAATTCGAAAGCTGCGCCGAATGTTTTTCCGCCCGCATCCGACGCCCGCCGTCCATAATATGAAGCGAAGCGTAAATATCATCCAACGGGGACTGCGTATAACTTTCTCCCACAATCAAAAAGATATGACGGGGCTGACGGATGCGCGCGCCCTTCGCCACACGCCGAAAAGCTTCCGGCGGCGACCCCAGCTCGCGCCACTTCATGCCGCCCTGTTCCTGCGGCACTACATTATCAATCAAAGGCGCATCATCCTCATCCCTATGGGAAAGCAAAGCCTCCGGAGGATGCTTCCAAACCAGTTCCAAAGCGACGAAATCATCCACCGTTGCCCGGGCAAGAAAAATGTCACGCTTGACAATGCTGGGGATGGTATCCCATTCCGGTTTGTCGTCATGAAGGAACGTGCCGCCGTACCGAAAAAAATAATAGAAGGCAACAGCTGCAAGAACGATTCCTGTATTGAAAGCATATAACGCAGTTTCGCTCTCGAACACGGGAAGCGTTATGGATGACAGGGACAACAATCCCCACGCCGCTTTCCAAACAAGATAGCCGAACGGGATATAACTCGCCAGCAAAAGCCATCCGCGATGCTCATTGAAAAAAACGTCCGCAAGATTGTGCTTCTCCGCGTTTTTCCCTTGCCACACAAGATAATTATAGGTGTCGTGATAATGCGCGTAAAAGATCATTTTGCCAATAAAAGCCGTATACAGCGCAAGAGAATAAACGAGAACCCAAATACATCGGACGGAATCCCCGACAGCGAAATACGCAGGAAAGAAACACCCCGGCAAAGTGAGGAGCAGGAAAGGAAGGAAGAAAACATACGCGTTCCAATCCATCCCCCACCAAAAGCCATAGCGAAAGCAATGGTAAAGTGCCTTTCCCTTCCCGGCGTAGCTTTCGTGCGGCCAATACCAAAGAATGAACACTGCGCGAAACAGGGCGCAAAGGATCGGCGGCAACAGGAAAATCTTGACGTCTTGCTGAAATCCCTGAAAAAGTAACTCACTCATTTCCGCCCATCACTCAATTCACTCTCCAAAAGAGCTGCAAGGCTTCCGCCTTCATACAATACGCCCCGCACGCCCGCAGCCTCCGCACACTCAACGTCCCGCGGCTTATCGCCGATCATCAGCGATTTTCCGCGGCTAATATCAAAATCGGCGCAAGCGCGGTCAATCAATCCCGGCTTAGGCTTGCGGCAATCGCATTCCTTCGCGTAGACCACGACGCTTCCGTTCGGCAGATGGGGACAATAATAAAATGCGTCAATGTGCGCACCGAAGCTCGCCAAATCTTCGTTCATCCACTCGTGCAATCGGTGCACATCTTTTTCGGAAAAATAACCGCGCGCGATACCGCTTTGGTTCGTAACAACGATTACCAAATAACCACGCTCGTTCGCCCAACGAATTGCCTGCGGCGCATCTTCCAGCCACTCAAAATCCTCAATTTTATACAGATAATCTTTGTCGACGTTCAGCGTACCATCCCGATCAAAGAAGATCGCCTTCCGGCACGTCTTTTTATTCCCCATAAGTGAAATAACCGCCCGCCATAAGGAAATCACAATATTCTTTGACCGCGTCCTTCATATCGGTAAATCCGGCGTCATAGCCAGCCGCGAGAAGCGCAGTCGTGTCGGCCTCGGTGAAGGATTGGTACTTGCCTTTCAATACCTCGGGGAACGGACGGTACTCAATCTTGCCCTTGCCCATCGCGTCGATGACCGCCTGCGCCGCCTCATTGTAGGTGTGCGCTTCGCCCGTACCGCAGTTGTAAATCCCGCTGGGGCCCTTCTCGCGCCAGAACCAAAGATTGACCTTCACCACGTCCTTGACGTAAATGAAATCCCTTTTTTGCTCACCGTTTCCGTATCCGTCATAGCCCTCAAAAAGATGGGCCGCGCCCGTTTCCTCAATCTGATGGTAAAGCTGGTAGAAAATCGACGCCATCTTGCCTTTGTGATGCTCCTGCGGTCCGTATACGTTGAAATACCGCAGCCCGACGACCGGACTGCGGGCGTCCGGCAAAAGCTGACGCACATAACGGTCAAAAGCGAGCTTCGAGAACGCATAAGGATTCAACGCGTCCTCGCACTTGTCCCCCTCGGTGAAGCCGTTCACCCCCGCGCCGTAGGTCGACGCCGACGACGCATAGAAAAAAGGCACGCGATGCTCAAGGCAGTAATGGAGCATCGCCTTCGAATACTCGTAATTGACACTCATCATGTAATTGACGTCATATTCCATCGTGTCGGAGCAAGCGCCCTCATGGAACACCGCATCCACGTCGGTACCGTCGAAATCGTCCTCCTCGACGCTTTCGAGGAAATCATCCTTGTGCCGGTAATCGAGGAATTTCAGCCCCCGAAGGTTCTTGTAATTCTGCCCGTCCTTCAGATCGTCGACAATCAAAATGTCGTCCCGTCCCCGACAATTCAATTCCTTGACAATATTGCTGCCGATGAACCCGGCTCCGCCCGTTACAATAATCATATTCTTCTCTTCCTTTCCCTATTCAACCCTTCTATGCTGCAAATGCCTGCGTGTATTCACATCAATCATTCGCAGCGTAAGTCCAATCAAAAACCAATACATTTTGCAGACCACTGTCATTTTTAGATTGGTGTCCATCATTCCCTGCAACTGTGTTCCCAGCACGATACTTAACAGTACAAGATACAGTACCTCTTGCGTCTTACGCCAACCATGAAAAGAAAACCAAACCAGCATGGCAAGGAAAAACAGGAATGCGGCCCCGCCAACCGTACCTGCCTCGGCAAAAATCAGCATGAAATTGTTGTGCGGATGCGAATGCCGATCTTCAGGCTTTAGTTTATAATCCTGAGAATCCGGCAAACAATATTCTGTTTGATAAGCCTCCCGATATTGGCCGACGCCGATCCCCAATACAGGATAATCCTCCCAAATATGCGCGGCGCTTTGCCACATCTTGTATCGTTCCGTAACCGAAGTTTCCTTACCGGGATCGCCAATTGTCCTAAACCGCGCCGCCAATTGCGGCGATACACTGAAAACTCCCGCCACGCAAACCACAACAACCAACATTCCAGCAATCAGTTTCCATTTCTTTTTCGTATATATCGCAGCAATTACAAACAAAACTGCGGCGCTTGTCAACCAGCCGCTTCGCGTTCCCGTAAGAAGATTCGCTGCAATGCAGGACACTCCTGATGCAAAGCAGATCCACCGCCATTTGCCTCTGAAATACGCCGCTCCTAAATATAGCACCGGGATTGCTACCGAATATACGGCCGCTAAAGCCATGAATCCCACTAAGCCGTCAATTCGTCCCCCCATCTTATCATAGGAATTCCAAGCTTTCCAAAAAAGGCACAAATTATTTGCCAAGAGCGAAAAAAGCGCCAGTTTCGCGAGCATGGCCAGCTTGTCCCTGTCCCGAATAACGGCCATTATAATCACGCAGGGCATCACATAATAACCTTGCCGAGAAACGACCAATCCCACCCCCTGCCGAATATCCCCGGAAAACAGGGCTGATACAAGCATTGTCAGTACAAACAGACCATAAGCATAAACAATTTGACGATAAGGCTTGAAAGGTTCCCATAGGTCGTCCCGACGAAAATAAGCCCGGACAAAAAACAAAAAAATCGAAAGCCCGAGAAAAATGCTGGACCCCGCAACAGTCGAAAACAAAGAAAGCGCAAGACCGCACAAAGAAAAATAAATCCAGCGATCCAGCCGTTCCACTTTTTGCTGCATCTGTTTTTTTCACCCCCTTAGTTGCTCTCCCCGATTCCCCTGTCCAGATAATAAAGTTTCGAGTATTTCATGAACACGCTGACGCCGTGGCTCATGGCAAGAAGCAAGCCCTCGCGCCCGTCGAGGAATCCGCGCTCGATGATGTAAAACTTGAACACGCCCCAAACCACATGGGCGAAAATGCCGAGGAACCCCACCCGTTTGCCCGCTTCATACTGTTTCCTCGCGCCGAGCGTCGTATACGAATTAAGCTTTCGCAAATACTGTTCCCAGCTCGTATATGTATGATGGTAAAGATACGCGCGCTCCGGCAATCGGCGAGCCGGATGCGGCACATGGATCTCCTGATGAACGAAGCCCGTAACGTAGCTCCCATCCTTCGGGAACAGATGGAGCCCGTAATCGGGAAACCATCCGCCGTGGCGAATCTCCACGCCGCAAAAATGATTGAGCCGAGCGTTCCAATAAGCAAACGGTTCGTTATTTTCAACGGCCTTCGCGATTTCCTCTCCCAACGGCCCTGTCATGCGCTCGTCGGCGTCGATACAATATACCCAACGGCACTTCGCTTGCTCGATGGCGAATGTTTGCTGCTGCCCGAAATTCCCGTCCAACGCATGGGCGATCACACGCGCGCCCATCCCCCGCGCAATCGCGGCGGTGTCATCGGTGCTGTTATCGTCGATGACGACAATCTCCTCTGCATCCAAATATTTCTGTACAGACGCGATGCAGTCGCCGATATTTTTTTTCTCATTCCGCGCAAGAATCAGCACCGAAAGATCAAGGCTCATGTTGCGCCTCCCCATCCAGCACTGCAAATAATTCTTCCTTGCTCACCGCGTAGGTACCGACCTTTGCGACGACGACGCTGGCCGCAAGATTCGCGAGATACGCGCCCTGCTCCGGCAAAAGCCCGCCAGCCAGGGCCAACGCAAAAGCGGCAATAACCGTATCGCCGGCACCGGAAACATCGAAGACCTCCTGTGCCTTCGTCGGAATATGCACCGCCATATTCCCTTCTACCAACGAAAGGCCGCACTCGGAACGCGTCGCCACCATCGCCCGGATGCCGAACCGCTCCATCGCGTACCGCGCCGCCCGTTCCACATCCGCGTCCTCATTTTTTGCAGGCGAAGTCTGCACCGCGTTCAGTTCCTTCAAATTGGGCGTAATATAGTCCGCGCCCCGATATTTTTCCCAATCGCTTCCCTTCGGATCGACGACGACGGGAATGCCCCGCTGATGCGCGGCCTCAATCAGCCGTGCGCAGAGCTCCGGCGTCACGATGCCCTTGCCGTAATCGGAAAGCACCAACGCACCCGCGCCGTCGGAAAGCGACGCCTGGGCGACCATGAAAATCCGCTCCGCGTCCTCTCCCGTCACCGGCTCCGTCTCTTCGAAATCAAGCCGCATCATCTGCTGATGTCCGCCGATCACACGCAGTTTCGTCGTCGTCGGCGCCCCCGTCACAACCAGTCCGTAAATCGAAATACCGCGCTTCTCGAACAGGGCGCGGAGCCGTCCGCCGTGATGGTCGGCGCCGATGGACGCCGCGACCTCCGTTTGGCAGCCCAACAGCGCGAGGTTATGCGCGACGTTCGCCGCACCGCCCAACGTTTCCTTCGTCTCGATCACACGCGTAATCGGCACAGGAGCCTCCGGCGAGATGCGCGTGACCTCGCCGTAATAATACTGGTCGAGCATCACGTCACCGACCACGAGCACACGGCATTTTTCCGTCCCATGCGAAACAAAATCAGCCAAACCGCTCCGCACGTCTTTCAAGCTTGCCATAAACGAACAATCTCCTTTATATCCGCTTCCAGCCGCGATCTTGCATTTTCGGGCGAAAACGCCGCAAGCCGCTCTGCGCGTCCTTTTTTGAGCCTTGCCAGCGCCAGTTCATCCGTCATCGTCCGCCGCACTGCCTCAGCGACGCCTTGCGGCGACGTATCCGAAAGCAGCACCCCAGCGCCGCCCAGCGTTTCCGGCACGGCAGCGGCAGGCTTTGCGAAAATCGGCAAGCCGAAAATCATCGCTTCAATCAGGGGCACACAAAAGCCTTCATGCTCGGACAGGCAAAGCAGCCCGTCCGCAATCCGGTACCATGTGCAAAGGGCCTCGTCCGTAACCTGCCCGGCAAACAGCACATTCCCCTCCATGCCGCGCTTTTGGACGAGAGCGTGAAGCTTTTTTTCATAACTCGGCTTGATATTCCCAATCAAGACTAGCCGGATATCCGATGAAATGTGGGCCTTGTACCACGCGGCAGCCTCGATCGCCTCATCCTGCTTCTTGTGCGGCACGCCGCGCCCGACGACGAGCAAATTCAGCCGCCCGTCCTTATAGCGAAGCACCGATTCGTCCTCGCCGCGCGCCGTATATGTTTCCGGCTCCACCACGATCGGCAGCACCGCCGTCCGGGCAATCCCGGTTTCTTCCAACTCCCGCCGCGAATATTCGCTGGCGCCCCATGCAAAAAACGTGTTCTTCGCGATTTTCTTCAAATCATGCCGCCCGCGCAGACATTTGAACCAGGAACCCCAAGCATTGCCGAAAAAATAACGGGCAGGCGTTATGTTATGATAAAACAGCACAACTTTTCGCGGGTACTTCCACACCCAACGGTTGAACGAGGTGCCCGTCGTCATATGATAAATTACAATATCCTCCAGGGAAGCGGAAAAATCCCCCATCAATCCGACACGCTCCGCAAGGCGCTCATCCAGCCGGTGGGCGTACATTGCCGTTTCATAGCCGAGCTCCCGCAGGAGTTTGTCCATATTGAGAAGCTGGCGGCTCGCCGCGTCCGTCGGATGCAGAGCATGGGCGACCTGAATGATTTTCATGCCTCGCGCCCCTCTTTCGCCAAGTCGATTACGCGGCACTCATATTTCCCGTAATGGTCCGGCCACGCCCCCGCAGAGCCACCATACTTGTCCAAAAGCTCATCTGCATAGCGCATAACGATATCCACAGGAATCTTTTTCATGCAAGCCATATTGTCGCCGCCCTTTTTCGGGCAGATATGGATACCGCAAGGATGGCACGGCTCCGGCGTCTTGACCAGCACGTCCTTCGCGTCGTAGGGATAAAAGCCCGGCACCGGCGACGACCCGAACATCGTCACAATCGGCATATTCATCGCAACGCCGACATGCATCGGGCCGGAATCCGTCGTCAAAAACAGCGCCGAGCGGCGGAGCATCCCCGCCAGCACGCCCAGCGACAGTTTCCCCGTAAACACGCGCACGGCATCGCTGTCCTTGTGCCGCATTTTCGAGAGACATTCCCGTACCATTTCCTCGTCCATCGGCCCGCCGAAAAAAGCGACGCCGTAACCGCGCTCGACAAGCCTGTCCGCGCACTCGGCGAAATATTCGTCCAGCCACCGTTTCGTCGGCCAGCTCGCGCCGATATTGAAAGCGACAACCTTCCTGTCAGCCGGGAAGTTATCCTTCCAAAGCCGCGCCGCCTCGTCGTCCATTCCCGGCGGAATTTCCATTTCCAACCCGCCGTCGTCGATTTTCGTGACGCCGCAGGCCTTCGTCAATACCTCGAAATGGGAATGGATCTGGTGCATGATTGCCTTTTTGTTCGGCAAAACCTCGTCAAAAAACAGTGAAAACCCCGGCTTTGCGTAACCGACAATCCGCTTCGCGCCGGAAAAGGCCGCGATGGCCGATGCGCGCTCGTTGCGGTGCAAATTGATCACAAGGTCGAAATTCTTTTGGCGCACGCCGAGAATAAAACGACAAAACGAGCCGAAATGATCATCCTTCCCCTTCTTGTCAATCAACATGCATTCGTCGATATGGGGATTGAATTCCACAAGGTCGCGCAGCTTCTTGTCCGCGAGAAGCGTCAGCCGCGCCGACGGGTAATTCGCGCGGAGTGTTCGGAGCACCGGCGTGACGAGCATCAGATCGCCGATATGCATCAGATTGATCACGAGAATGTTTTTGTAATCCTCCGCCATGCCGATCCTCCTTCCGATATGCAATCTTATTTATTATACCTTATCCACATACTGCAAGCAACCTCAACGTCCAACTGCCCTGATAATCTCCCGCGCCGTCGTTCCCTCGATGCAGAGATTTCTTTCCTTGCATTTTCCCTTTCCCCAGCAAGGCGAGCAATCCGTCGCGCAATGTAAGATCACGTCTTTTTCGCCCCGCGGTCCCCAGACCGCGGGATCGGTGGGTCCGAAAACGGCGACGGTGCGGCAGCCGACCGCCTGCGCGATATGGAGCGGCCCCGTGTCCACCGTAACCAGGCATGACGCCTTTTCCAAAAAGGCCGCCAGTTCCGGAAGCGTCAACACCCCGGCCAATACGTTGTTTCGCGGCAGCTCCGCGAGCCTCGCGATTTCCTCAAGCGGCGCCGCCTCGGATTTTCCGCCGATCAGGAAAATCGGCCTGCGCTGGCTGAAATGACGAACGACGTGCGCCGCCGTCGCCAGCGGCAGGTTTTTCCGGGCATAGCTGCCAATCGGGCAAAGAGCAAGATACCCTCCCGTCGGGATATGCCGCTCCGTCCGCTTTTTTTCAAGACTTTCCCGCGCGCTGTCCGGCACATCCATCGAGAGAGACGCGTCCGCATTCTTGTCATCGACGCCCAGCGGACGCAAAACCTCCAAATGGTTCAACGTCTCATGCTTGAGCCCGTCACGTTCATGGGACGCAACCTCAGTCAAAAAGAATTTTGCATGCTGCGCGTCATAGCCGAGGCGGTTCGGGATATCCGCAAGCCAAGCGACCACAGCGCCGCGCAACGCGAAGTTCATCGAGACGCAAAGATCGAAACCCATCGGCGCAAGCCGCCGTGCCATACGCCAAATGCCGAACAGCCCCTTGTCTTTATCGCGCTTGTCATAAACCAGCACCTCATCCACATACGGATCCATCGCCGCGATTTCCGCCGTCAGCGGCACCGTCAGCATTGTCAGGCCCGCCTTCGGGAAATGCGCCTTCAATGCGCGCATCGTCGGCGTGGCGAGAATCACGTCGCCGATAAACGCCAAGTCAATGACGAGAATCTTTTTTATTTTATCAGCGTCCATGCCGCCCCTCCGTCAATTCTTGCCCATCATCCGCGCCGCCGCGCAAGCCGCCTGCCCCAGAGAAAGTCCGCCGTCGTTGGCGGGAATCATCCGATGGCGGAGCACCTCAAAGCCATCTTCGCGCAAATTCCGCTCGACCAGCCGCAGGAGCAGCGTATTCTGGAATACGCCGCCGGAAAGCGCGACAGACGAAACGCCCGTTTTTTCCCTTGCCGCCCGACAGCCCAAACCAATCAGCGATGCCAAAGACGCGTGAAACGCCGCCGCCAAAGCTGAAACATTTTCACACGAATGCCGCCTTTTCACAATTTCCGTAAACAATGCGGTCGTCGGCAGCAGGAATCGCCCGTCTTCTGCCGTTCCCAGCGGCGGCAGATTGAAAACTTCGCCCTCTTCATCCCACGCTTCCGCCGCGAACTGCAAGGCCATCGCCGCCTCGCCCTCGAAGGCCGAGACACGGCAAATCCCCAGCGCCGCGCTGACCGCATCGAAAAGCCGCCCCGCGCTGGTCGATGTCACGGTATTGATTTTGTTTTCCAACAAAAAAAGTTGCGCGCCAATCTCCGCTTCGTTGCCAAGACCTAAACGAAGAGCGTTTTCCGAAATCTCCCCGCCTTGCAAAAGCCCTGCCGCAATGCGCCATCCTTCCAGTGCCGCACGCTCGCCGCCCGCCTGCGGAAACGGCTCAATCGATCCGAGCCTTGCAAAATCCCTGTAATCGGCGAGCAAAATCTCGCCGCCCCAAACGCTCCCGTCTGTACCGCAGCCCGTCCCGTCGAATGCGATGCCGATGACCGGTTCCTTCCGGCCGTTTTCCGCCATGCACGAAGCGATATGCGCGTGATGGTGTTGCACGGCAACTGTCGGAAGTCCCAAGGAGAGCGCAAAGCTCGCTGTATGATAAGCGGGATGGGGATCATAAGCGACGACGCGGGGCATGATTTCCAAAAGCGACGCCATGCGCGCCGCCGTCTCCTTCAGGCATTCGACGGAACGCGGATCGCCCATGTCGCCGATATGGGCCGACGGGTAAAACATACCGCCCTGCCCGAAGCAAAAGGTATTTTTCAGCTCGCTCCCCACGGCCAGCACGCCGTCTTGCGATTTTTCCAGCGACGTCAAAAAAACGGGAAGCGGCGCATACCCTCGGCTGCGCCGGATCATGTACGGCCCGCCGTCATAAACTTCCGTGACGGAATCGTCCGCCCGCACGCGAATCCTGCGGTCATGGGACAAAATCAAGTCCGCCAGTGACGCCAATGTTTCCCGTGCCTCGTCGTCTGTACGGCAAATCGGCGCGCCGGGCGGATTGCCGCTGGTCATGATCAGCGCGTCCGGCACAGAAAGCCCGTCGGGATAATCAAACAACAGCAAATGAAGCGGCGTATACGGCAGCATCAATCCGACGCGGCGGCTGCCCGGCGCGGCGGCAGACGAGATTCTTCCGCCGCCCCTGCGCCGCAAGATCACGATCGGCTTTTCCGGCCCGTCCAGCACCGCGCGCATGGCTTCGGGAATTACCGCTTCCCGGGCTGCCGTTGCCATATCCCGCACCATCACCGCGAACGGCTTTGCAGGACGACGTTTGCGCCGCCGAAGCAGATTCACCGCCGTCTCGTTCGTCGCGTCGCAGCAAAGATGAAATCCGCCGATTCCCTTCACCGCCGCAATCTTCCCTTCGCAGATTGCCCGCCGCACCGCCCGTATCGCGTCCGCGCCCCTCAGGCTTCCGTCCAAAAGATAAACCTGCGGCCCGCAATCGTGGCAGGCAATCGGCTGGGCGTCATACCGTCTCGATTCCCTGTCGTGATATTCCGCCGCGCAAGCCTCGCACATCGGGAACGATTTCATGCTGGTCCGTTCCCGATCGTAGGGCATTTCATCGAGAATCGTCAATCGCGGCCCGCAGTCCGTGCAGTTGATGAACGGATGCAAATAGCGCCGGTCATGTTTGTCGAACAGTTCCGCACGGCACGCATCACAAATCGCGATATCGGGCGAGACAAAACGGCTGCCGCAATCCGCCTCGCTTTCCGCAATCGAAAAGCCGTGCCCGGAATATTCTTCCCTGTCGCGCACATCCACACGAAGAACCGCGGCGCGCTCCGGCGCTTTTTCGACAATCTCGCGCCGAAACACGGCGAGGCTTTCCTCTGGCCCCGCCGCGGCGATTTCCACATAGGAGCCCTTGTTCGCGACATAGCCCGTCAGCCCGTGCGCCTCGGCCAGCCGATGCACGAACGGACGAAACCCCACCCCCTGCACGACGCCGTAAACGCGAAATTCCTTCGTCGTCACAGTCCCAGCACCGAATCCAGCATAACGATGGCAAACCAGCCGACGGGAACCAGCAACGCATAAAACACAAAATTCAACAGAAAATGAAGAAACCGCCTGCCGTCCTTCGGCAGCGCAAATCTCGAAAACAGCGCGTCAAACAGCAAAAACGCCAGCACGCACCCGCCGCCGGCCAGCAAAAACCAGAACACGTACTCCGTCGGCGTCGAACTTCCCTGCGCTCCCGCGCCGCTATTCGCCGAGACCAAAAACTGCTGCGCGCCGTCCAACGCAAAAGACGGCGTCAAAAACCCCCATACCGCCGTGATGAATAATTGCAGTTGTTTCAAGGACGTTTCGCCTCCCGCCTCGCGCGCATAATCTTTCCATAATATACCATGTTTCCCGTTTCGGGACAAGATAACGACGAAAGGCTCATCCGCCGCTTTGAATCCCCCGTCGCACGCCTGTCAGCCCTGACCGCGCGGGGAATGCTTTTATCCTTGCATTTTGGTTCCATAACTTCTATAATAAAAAAACATTCATCTTCTGCAGATGCAATCAAATCATACTGCGCTGCAGAATATAGGAAAGGAAGAAACATCATGACGGCATTATTCATTATCCTGGCGGCGCTCGCGCTGCTCGGCGCCGGCTACAAGCTCTACGGCTCGTGGCTGGAAAAGCAGTGGGGCGTCGATCCCGAAAAAGAAACGCCGGCCCTGACGAAAGAGGACGGCGTGGACTATGTGGCGGCACAGCCCGTCGTGCTGATGGGCCATCATTTTTCGTCCATCGCCGGAGCCGGCCCCATCAATGGGCCGATTTTGGCCTCCGTTTTCGGCTGGCTGCCTGTGTTCCTCTGGTGCGTAATCGGCGGCATTTTCTTCGGCGGCCTTCAGGATTTCGGCTCGCTGTTCGCGTCGCTTCGCCATGAGGGAAAATCCCTCGGCGAGATCATCAACGACACCATGGGCAAAACGGCGAAACGGCTCTTCATCGCCTTCGCGCTGCTCGTGCTGATTCTCGTCATTGCGTCCTTTGTCAACGTCGTGGCAGGCACGTTCTTCACCGAGGGCGGCGCCTTCGGCATTACCGCGAATCCGAACGGCAACCAGACGACGGCGATGATCTCGCTGCTGTTCATCGTGCTGGCCATCGGGTACGGCTACGCCACGAACCGGCTTGGCATCGACACCGTTCCAGCCTCCATCGCAGGCATTCTCGGCATCGTCGCGATTACCGTTTTCGGCCTGCATTACGGCCTGATGATGAGCCGCACTGCCTGGATCGTTTTTATCGGCGCGTACATCACGATTGCTTCCCTCGTCCCGGTCTGGATTCTTTTGCAGCCCCGCGACTATCTTTCGAGCTTTTTGCTCTACGCGATGATGGGCATCGCCGTTATCGGCATTGTCGTCTCCGCGTTCACCGGCTCGGCGACCTTCACGATTCCGATGTTCACGGGCTGGAGCACGAAAATCGGCCCGATGTTCCCGGCGCTATTCATCACCGTGGCCTGCGGCGCCTGCTCCGGTTTCCATTCGCTGATCTCCACCGGCACTTCGTCGAAGCAGCTGGCCAACGAAAAGGACGCGAAGCCCATCGGCTACGGCTCCATGCTGATCGAGTCCGCCCTCGGCATCGTCTCGCTGATTGCCGTCGGCATGGTCTTCGACAAATTTACCAGCGGCGGTTTCGGCTCGCCGTCTGCGGCCTTCGGCGCCGGGATTGCGCTGATGTTCGGCGGGGAAGGCTCGCCGGTCTACAATACGATTTACGCGCTGCTGGTGCTAGCCGTCTCCGTCTTCGCGCTGACCAGTCTCGACACCGGAACGCGCCTCAGCCGCTTCATGTTCTCCGAGCTGTTCCTGGAACCCGGCGAAACGAGCTGGCAAGACGCCACCGGCGTCCGCAAGCTGCTTGCCCATCCACTGTTCGGTACGCTCCTGATGGTCACTATCGGCTGCGTACTCGGCGGCTTGAAGCTGAACGCCATTTGGGGACTTTTCGGCGCGGCGAACCAGCTCCTCGCGGGTATCGCGCTGATGGCGGTCTGCGCCTGGCTCGGCCATGTGCAGAAAAACAACAGGATGTTCTTCTTCCCGATGATCTTCATGCTGGGCGCAACGCTGGCCAGCCTCGTCTTCACGATCATGAAAAAGATTGCGCTGATTGGCGCGGGCAGCGCGGTCTGGGGCGACTGGTTCCAGCTCGTTTTCGCCGCGGCAATGGCCGTCCTCGCCTTAATCCTCGTCGTGGAAGGCTTCCAGACCTTTGCCGCGCAGAAGAAAAAAGCTTGACTAATATTTTTGCAGCGGGAATAACGCACAAAAAAGTTGGTTTTCGCCTTGCAATAAAAAAGATGCAGTCGGCGCGTTCGCCTGACCGCATCTTTTTTATTTTTTTATTTCCTATGAAAAATTTACGCGTAGTAGTTTACGCCCGAGGCGAAAATTTTCTGATCTTTTTCTCCCGGAACATTGACGCCGATGTTTTCCCCGATGCGCTCGGAATGGCCCATCTTGCCGAATACGCGGCCGTCGGGGCTGGTGATGCCCTCGATTGCCCAGACCGAGCTGTTCGGATTGCAGGCAACATCCATGCTGGGATTGCCCCAGTCGTCCACGTACTGCGTCGCAATCTGCCCTCGCAGGCGCAGGCGCGAAAGGATTTCCTTGTCGGCGTAGAAACGGCCTTCGCCGTGGGAAACGGGAACGGTCTGGATCGAGCCGACGGGAACGCCGGCAAGCCACGGGGAAAGATTCGAGACAACCTTCGTGCGCACCATGCAGGAGACATGACGCCCGATGGTGTTGAAGGTCAGCGTCGGCGAATTCTGCTGCAATGGGCGGATGTCGCCGTAAGGCACAAGGCCGAGCTTGATCAATGCCTGAAAGCCGTTGCAGATGCCCAGCATCAGACCGTCCCGCTCCGTCAAGAGCTCCATGACGGCATCCCGAATCCGGGGATTGCGGAACATAGCCGCGATGAATTTGCCGGAGCCGTCCGGCTCGTCACCGCCGGAAAAGCCGCCGGGCAGCATGACAATCTGCGCGTTCCTGATACCTTTCACCAGAGCGTCGACAGTTTCCGCCACGGCCTGCGGCGTCAGGTTTCGGACGACCAACGTCTCCGCCGTCGCCCCGGCGCGCTCGAAAGCCCGTGCGGAATCGTACTCGCAGTTTGTCCCCGGAAATACCGGAATGAAAACCCGCGGCTTCGCGTAGCGCAGGCTCGCGGAAAAATCGCCGCCCCGCGTGTAGTCCGGGGTTTGGGGCACGGAAACGGGCGTGCCGCCGGCCTTTGTCGGAAAAATGCGCTCCAGCGGCTCCCGCCAGACGCTTTCCGCTTCGGCAAGATTGACGATGACGCCGCCGCTGACGATATTCGGCTGCTCCATTGTGTAGCCGAGGACGTAAGCGCCGGTATGGGCCAGCGCCTCCGCCGTGTCCACATCCGTATCGTCCGGGATTTCCAGCAGAACCGTGCCGTAATTCGGCAGGAATAGTTCCTCGGCGCCGGGCGCCGCGTCAAAGCAAAAACCGATGTTGTTGCCGACGCACATCCTAAGCACCGCCGCAGCGACGCCGCCTGCGCGCACCGTGGAAGCGGAAAGCACTTTGCGTTCCGCCGTCAGCGCGGAGATCTTTTCCAGATTGTAACGAAGCTGTCCGAAATCGGGCAAATCGGAGTCGTCCTTCGGGCACGGCACAGCGTAAACGGTGCTGCCGACGGCCTTGAACTCCGCCGAAACGACATTGCCCGCGGGCAGAACGCCGACGGCAAAAGCCGCCAAGGTCGGCGGCACATGGATTTCCATGAAAGTGCCGGACATGGAGTCCTTGCCGCCGATGGCGGCGATGCCGAGGGAGCGCTGCGCCCAAAGCGCGCCGAGCAGCGCCGCGAAGGGCTTGCCCCATTTCTTCGGTTCCTTGCCGAGGCTCTCGAAATATTCCTGCAATGTCAGCCAAAGCTTGTTTATATTGCCGCCCATCGCGACGATTTTCGTCACAGCTTCGACGATGGCGTACATCGCGCCGTGGAACGGGCTCCACTCCATGAAGTACGGGTCGAGACCGTAGGCCATAGCCGTCGCCGTAGTCGTCTCCCCTTCGACCATCGGCAATTTCGCCGCCATGCCTTCCTGCGGCGTCATCTGACGCTTGCCGCCGAAGGGCATCAGGACCGTGCCCGCACCGACGGTGGAGTCGAACCGCTCAGCCAGCCCTTTTTGCACGCAGACATTGAGGCGTGAAAGATTCTTGAACCACGCGTCGAAAAGATTCGAACCGCAGGCCGTAATCTCTTCGGGCAAGGTGTGCAGATACGGTTTTTCCGCATCAGGCTGGACGATTTCCGCCTCCACGTGCTGCCGCACGCCGTTGGTGGCGAGGAATTTCCGATCCAGATCGACGATGACCTTCCCGCGCCAGCGCATGATGAGACGCGGCTCCTCGGTGACCGTCGCCACCTCGGTAGCCTCGAGATTTTCCTCGTCCGCAGCCTTGATAAATGCGGCGACGTCATCAAAAGCCAGCACGACAGCCATACGTTCCTGGGACTCGGAAATCGCCAGCTCGGTGCCGTCGAGTCCCTCATATTTTTTCGGCACGGCGTCGAGATCAATGGCAAGGCCGTCGGTCAATTCGCCGATGGCGACGGCCACGCCGCCCGCGCCGAAGTCGTTGCACCGCTTGATCATCCGCGCAATCTCGGGGCGGCGGAACAGCCGCTGGATTTTCCGCTCGGTGGGCGGATTGCCCTTCTGCACCTCCGCACCGCACTCCGACAGCGAATCAATTGTATGCTCCTTTGACGAGCCAGTGGCGCCGCCGCAGCCGTCGCGTCCCGTGCGCCCGCCCACGAGCACCACCATGTCCCCCGGCGCCGGGCTTTTCCGCACGACATTTTCCTGCGGCGCGGCGGCAATCACCGCGCCGATTTCCATCCGCTTCGCCATATAGCCGGGATGGTAGACCTCCGCCACCTGTCCCGTGGCGAGGCCGATCTGGTTGCCGTAAGAGCTGTAGCCCGCCGCGGCGTCCCGCGTGATTTTTTTCTGGGGCAGCTTGCCGGCGCGGGTGTCCCTGACCGGCGTGCGCGGGTCGGCGGCCCCGGTCAGGCGCATGGCCTGATAAACATATGAACGCCCGGACAGCGGATCCCGGATTGCGCCGCCGAGACAGGTGGCCGCGCCGCCGAAAGGCTCAATCTCCGTCGGATGGTTGTGGGTCTCATTCTTGAACATCACAAGCCATTTTTCCGTCTTGCCGTCATGGTCGGCGTCCACGACGACCGAGCAGGCGTTGACCTCCTCCGACGCGTCCAGTTCTTCCAGCTTTCCTTCCTTCCGGAGCGCCTTCATGCCCATGACCGCAATGTCCATCAGCGTCACATCGCGGTCCGGCTCCGCCCCGTAGACCGTTTGCCGGTCAAACAAATATTTCTCGTACGCCGTCTCGATAGCCGGACGGTACTTGCCGTCTTCAAAGCTAACATGGTCGACGGCAGAAGTGAACGTCGTGTGGCGGCAATGATCGGACCAATAGGTATCGATCACGCGCAGCTCGGTGATGGTCGGCGAACGTTTCGCAATATCCCGGAAATACCGCTGGCAGAACACGAGATCGTCCAGATTCATGGCGAGCCCGTATTTGACAAGCAGCCCCGCGAGCTGGCTTTCCGAACGAAGGTTGAAATCGTCGAGGACCTCCACGTCCTGCGGCTCATCCATCGCCATCGCCAGGGTTTTCGGCTTTTTCAGCGACGCCTCGCGGCATTCGACTTCGTTGATCAAATAAGATTTGATGCCGTTGAACGCCGCGTCCGAAATCTTTCCGACCAATAACACCAATGTCGCCGTGCGGATCGTCGGGCGTTCCTTTTGCGTGACAAGCTGCACGCACTGCGCCGCCGAGTCCGCGCGCTGGTCGTATTGGCCCGGCAGGTATTCGATCGCGAATTTCCGCGTATTCGGGAAATTCGGCAGTTTTTCTTCATAGACCACATCCACCGGCGGCTCCGCGAACACCACGTCACGCACCGCTTCGTATTCCTCGTCGCTGAGGCCCTCGATATCGTAGCGGCGGATCAGACGCACCGTGCGCAGCCCCACCAGCCGGAAGCTCTCAATCAAATCCTCGGCGAGCTGGCGCGCCGGGACATCGAAAAATCCCTGCCGCTTCTCGACAAAAAGCCTGCGAACCGTCATCGCATTTCCTCCTCCAATAGCTCCACCGCGATTTTTGCAACCACTTTCAGCACCGGCGCCGGCTCATCCATCGCGCAGCACGGACGATGAATATCCTTCGGCGTCATGATTGCGTAGCACCCCTCGGAAAGCACGAAATAGCTTTCCGGTTCCAATTTCTCAAAAAAAACAATATCCTTTTCCTCGTTGTATGGCTCCGTCTCCACCAGCGCCGGCGTGAACGCGCACCAGCCGACGAGTTCCTGCCCCTTCGCCATGAACTGCACATCCGCATACCTGCGATGCGCTTCCGGCCGGCACTCCTGCTCCGGTTTCGTCCGGTAGCGCGAAACCGTCACATAAACCCGGTCGCCGTCGATCTCATAGCGCCCGTCCTCCAGCTTTGAAAAATCCGTTTTCTTCAAATACGCAAACACGTGCTCCACCGCCGGCGAAAAAACGACGCCCGCCGCGTCCTCGTCCCCTATATTCCCGACAATCATCGCCAAAGCCTCCCGTGATTCCCGCAGCCGCGCCGCCGATTCCACTTGCGCCCCCCGACTGCCTGTGATATATTTATCTAGTATCCATTGTAATAAAAATATGCTGGATTTGCAATCAAAAATACTGGAGGTTTTCCCATGAACGAACTGCTCTCGCTCCTGGAGCATGACGCGCGCCGCCCGCTGCCGGAGCTGGCCGCCGTCCTGAAACGGAGCGAATACGAAGTTGAAAAGGAAATCAAGGCGCTGGAAAAAGAGCGCATCATCCTCGGCTACAACACCCTGATCGACTGGAACAAGGCCGGGACAAACAAGGTCACCGCCGTCATCGAGGTTAACCTGACCCCCCAGCGCGACGTGGGCTTTGACGCGATAGCGGACCGCATTTCCCGTTTTGACGAGGTGCGCTCCGTCTTCCTTATGAGCGGAAACTTCGACCTTCTCGTCATCGTCGAGGAAGAATCGCTGCAGGCGATCGCCGACTTCATCGCCCAGCGTCTCGCCACGATTGACGGCGTCACCTCGACCCGCAGCCATTTCATGCTGAAGCCTTACAAGAAGGACGGCATTATGACCGGGCCGAAGGAACGCGATTATCGACTGGTGGTGTCGCCATGAGCATCGACTGGAAAACGCGGATTTCCCCCGCCGTCGAGGCTGTGCCCCCGTCGGGCATCCGAAAATTTTTCGACATCGCCGCCGAAATGGAGGATGTGATTTCCCTCGGCGTTGGCGAGCCTGACTTCGTGACGCCGTGGACCATCCGGGAAAGCTGCATTTACGGGCTGGAACAGGGGCGCACCTCTTACACCGCGAACCGCGGCTTGCCGGAGCTTCGCGAAGAAATCGTGCGCCACAAAAAGGAGCAGCATGGCCTCGACTACGACGCGAAAACTGACGTGCTCGTCACCGTCGGCGTCAGCGAGGCTCTCGACATCGCGCTCCGCGCCATGCTGTCCCCCGGCGACGAAGTGCTGATCCCGGAGCCGTGCTATGTCTCCTACAAAGCTTGCACGACGCTGGCAGGCGGCACAGCCGTCCCCGTACCTGCACGCATCGAAAACGAATTCCGCATCACGGCAGAGGATCTGGAAGCCCATACCACACCGCGCACCCGCGTATTGTTGATCGGATACCCGAACAACCCCACCGGCGCAATCATGCGCCGCGAGCATTTGATGGAACTGGCGCGTTTCGCCGAGGCGCACGACCTGTTGGTGATTTCCGACGAAATATACGGCGACCTGACCTACGGCGGCGAGCCGCACGTCTCCTTCGCCTCGCTGCCGGGAATGCAGGAACGGACGCTGCTGCTCGACGGCTTTTCGAAGGCCTATGCCATGACCGGCTGGCGCATCGGCTACGCCCTCGGCGCCCCCGAGCTCATTGCCGCCATGACGAAAATCCACCAGTACACCATGCTCTGCGCGCCGATCACCGCCCAGCTCGCCGCCGTCGAGGCGCTGCGCAGAGGCGCGAAGTACCGGGACAAAATGGTCGCCGAGTACGATATGCGGCGCGGCTTCATTTACCAAGGACTGACGAAGCTGGGACTCAAATGCTTCGAGCCGAAGGGCGCGTTTTACATCTTCCCCGACATCAGCTCCACCGGGCTTTCCGACCCGGAATTCGCGGAAAAGCTGTTGGTCAGCGAGCACGTGGCCCTCGTCCCCGGCAGCGCCTTCGGCGACTGCGGCAAAGGCTGCGTCCGCTGCTCCTACGCAACCTCGCTGGAAAAGATCGACGAGGCATTGGCACGCATCGGCAATTTCCTTGCGCACCATACAAAAACATATTGAGATATTGCCAGAAATCCCGTTTTGGAATAAAAGTTGTCCTTTGTCTCAATTTTTTGGTAAAATAAATTAAACTGGATTGATCTGAAAGCCGCTGGCTTTGAAAACCGCCTTGAGGGGGATTATTCATGCAAAGCAATCGTCTGCGCTATCTTCGCGAAAAAGAATCGCTGACCCAGACGGACATCGCCCATGCACTCCATATCGGCCAGTCCACATACAACCGTTACGAGCGCGGCATCCGCGAGCCGGATCATGAAACGCTGAAAAAAATCGCGGACTATTTCCATGTGTCCCTCGACTTCCTGCTGAAGCATGACCGTCCCTATACGAGAAAAGAGCCGGACATCGACCTCTCGGCCTTCCTTTTGGACGGCTCCTACAAAATCTTTTCCAAGACGCCGACGCAGAAAGACCGCAAAAAGCTGGTCAGCATCCTGAACGCGCTTTACAGCGATGAAGCGGAAGGCAAGAAACACTCCTGAAACTCGAACAAAAAGACTCGCGAGACAATCCTCGTCCCGCGAGTCTTTTTTTCATTCCTTCAGTTCCATCCAACCATCGCCGCAGACAATCAGGCCCTCGTCCTCCATGCGTCCGATTTCCCTTGTCAGCGCGCTGCGGTTGCATTCCAGCACCTTCGCGAGCTGCACCCTCCCGGGCACCTTCACTTTGCGCGTGCCCTGCGCCTTTTCCTGCTGAATCAGATGAAGGCGCAAGCGCCCCCGCACCGTATGCTGGGAAAGCACCTCGATTTTCTGGACCATGGCAAACATCATCCGGGACAGGATCGTGAAAAGATTCCGCGCCACAGTGCCCTGCACGCCGCCCGTCTCGGCATACGCCTTCTCCATCTCCCGGTACGGCAGCCACAGGATCGAGACCCTTGTCCGCATTTCCAGCATCATGCTGCTGCAGACGTCCGTCCCGACCACCGCCCACACATTGCCGAATAAAGCGCCTTCTTTCAGCTCGTAAGCGAGCACCTCGTTCCCGAACGGGTCAGCCAAAAGCACCTGCCCCAAACCGCTCAGCACAATGCCGATTCTTGGAAGCTCCCCATGCGTATAAGGGATACGCGCCCCTTTTGAAAAGGTCTGCACATACCCGCCGACCTGCCGTACAAACAGTGCAGCTTCTTCCTCGTCAATGCCGGAAAAAATCGGCAATCCCTGAAAATCAATTTCCTGCTCGTCCAACACGATATTTTCCTCCAAAGAGAGACATGATTTGTATACAAAACATTATATCATACGAAAAAGCCTATAGTGGTTGCATTGGCAACCACTATAGGCTTTTTCTTTTTCCTTTTTTATATTCGCTTACGCGCGCTCGATGTATGCGCCGGTGCGCGTGTCGACGCGGAGCTTGTCGCCCTCGTTGACAAACAGCGGCACGCGGACCTCGTATCCCGTCTCCACCTTCGCCATCTTCGTCGCGCCTGTAGCCGTATTCCCCTTGACACTCGGCTCGCATTCGACGACCTCGAGCACGACGGCGTTCGGCAGCGAAATGCCGATCACGCGCCCCTTGAAGCTCTGGACGACGACTTCCATTTCCTCCTTCAGATAGTTCAGCGCGTCGCCGAGCTGCTCCTTCGTCAGCTCGGTCTGCTCGAAGCTCTCGGTGTCCATGAACGTGTACTGCCCGTCGGACTCGTAGAGATACTGCATCTTGCGGCTCTCCAGATGCGCGGGCGGCATTTTCTCGTTCGGGTTGAAGGTGCGCTCGATGACGGCGCCCGTCTCCACGTTCTTGATCTTCGTGCGGACGAAAGCCGCGCCCTTGCCCGGCTTGACGTGCTGGAACTCGACGACCTGCCATGCGCCCCCGTCAATCTCGATTGTAAGTCCCGTCCTGAAATCTGTGCTTGAAATCATTGTTTTCTCTCCCTTTTCTTTTTATGAAATTTAATTGAAATTTGCCAGTTCCTAATCATTCTCCTTTGGGAGAATGCGAGTTCTGCAAAAATCAGTCAAAACTTCTATAGTTGCAGGATTTCCATCAACTCTTTGCTGCTTTTCGTCAGCCGCTCGCCGCCCGTTTCCGTGACCAGTACGGTGTCCTCGATGCGAAGGCCGCATTTTCCCGGCAGGTAAACCCCCGGCTCCACCGTGACGAGCATCCCGGGCAACAGGCTTTCGCAATCGCTCTTTGCCGACAGCCGCGGTTCCTCGTGGATCTCGAGGCCGAGACTGTGCCCGAGGCCGTGGCCGAAATTCTTGCCGTAGCCCGCGGCCGAGATCCGCTGCCGCACCAATCCGTCAACTTCTTTCCCCGGCACGCCGGGCTTCACCAGCGAAACGCCGAATTCCTGCGCGTCCAGCACCGTCCCATACAGCGCGCGCTGCGCGCCGCTCGCAGGCCCTACGCATACGGTACGCGTCATGTCCGAATGATACCCTTCGTACACCGCGCCGAAATCCATTGTAACAAATTCTCCCGAAACAATCAACTTTTCTGTTGCAATTCCGTGAGGAAGGCTTCCGCGCTCTCCCGACGCGACAATCGTCGCAAACGCGGGACGCTCGGAACCGAGACTGCGCATCGTCATTTCAAGCTGCGCCGCCACTTCCCGCTCCGAAATGCCGGGACGTATAAACTTGACAATATCGAGGAACGCCGCGTCGCCGATCTCGCAAGCCTTTCGGATGCAGGCGATTTCCTCCGCTTCCTTGACCTCACGCAGCGTATCGAGATGAACGGGAACGTCGAGGGCCGCTTTTTTTTCGAGCCGCTCGCCGAATTTCACGAACGTGTCGTAAAGCATCGCGTTTCCCTCGAAGGCCAGCTTTTTCCAGCCATGCGCCTTGGCGCACTCCGCCGCCTTGGCCCAAAGCCCGTCCTTCTGCTCGATTACCTCAAACAGCGGCGCCTGCTCCGCGGCCTGTTCCGTGTAGCGCGAGTCCGTCACGAGCAGCGCGTCATCCGGAGAAACCAGCAGCAGCGAATCGTCGCCGCGAAAGCCGCTGAAATAATGGAGATTGACTTCCTTGTTCACGACCACGGCGTCCGCTTTTTTCTCCCGCAGGAAATCCCGCAGCCGCGAAAGCCGCTCCACGATCATGATTTCGCCTCCGCAAGACGGCGAATCACGACCTCCAGCGCCGCCATATAGCTGTCCGCCCCGAATCCGGCAATCTGCCCCATCACCACCGACGAAATCACCGAATGATGACGGAATTCTTCCCGCCGATGGATATTGGAAAGATGCACCTCGATGACCGGCACGGCAATCGCCGCTATCGCGTCCCGAACCGCCACGCTGTAATGGGTGAACGCCGCCGCGTTCAGGATGATAAACTTGTATCCCTTTTCCGGCGCCTGCTGCAAAGCATCCACCAGCACGCCCTCATGGTTCGACTGCAAAAAGTCCGCCCCGATCCCAGCCTCTTTGGCTCGCGCCGCAATCATTTTGTTGATATCGTCCAGCGTCGTCCGCCCGTAAATCTCCGGCTCCCTTTTCCCCAAAAGGTTCAGGTTCGGCCCGTGCAGAACCAGTATTTTCCCCATAACTGCTGTCCTCCCGTTATACAGATATGCATTCCCCTCGCAACAGCCTGATTTTCGGCAGTTTCCCGCTTCCCTCGCAAACATTTACAAAATCCGCGCATTATTATATAATATCGGGAGCGGCTTCGCAACCAAGCCACAAATGCCGCCAAGCAAGTATTGCAACATTTAAATCATGCACCAGGAATGGGGATGTGCTTTTTGCAGGGCAACGAGCATATTCCCGTTATTTCATTGCGCGAGAGGACCTGAAGAACAATGAGCTCGATTCGTTTTTTGAGCAGCGATACCGACGTCACCATATCGCTGAAAAAACTCAATTACTGCATGCTGATTGCCGCCTTCGTTATTTCCGCGGTACTGTTTTTCGCGATGCGGCAGACAAAATTGATGTACGACGAAACCCACGAGGCCACGTCGCAGCTTCGCGAATATGAAGAAACCTCCTCCGACCTGCAGGTTGCTTCCGATTACCTGACCGAGGAAATCCGGCTTTTCGCCGTCACCGGCAACAAAAAGCACCTCGACAATTATTTCGAGGAAGCCAATGTCACAAAGCGCCGCGACAAAGCTCTGGAATTGCTTAAAGCCCGGCACAAGGACTCGTCGGCTTATCTGGAATTGCAGACCGCGATGAACGGCTCCCAGTTCCTGATGATCATGGAATTCCATGCAGCGCGGCTGGCCGCAGACGCTTACAATTACAATCTCAAAGATTTCCCGAATGAAATCCAGCTTGTGCAGCTGCCCCAGACCGAAGCGTCGCTTTCCCCCCAGCAAAAGGGAGAAATCGCGAAGCAGATGCTTTTCAGCGAAGAATACAGGCGGCAAAAGAAGTTCATCTCCGAACACATGATGAACTGCGTAATGGATCTTGAAAAGGAAATTTGGGAAAAACAGGCGGAAGTTGCCTCGAAACTGAAGGCCACGTTGTTCCTCGAGCACTCTTTGACGGTGCTGCTGATCGTGGCCCTGCTCACCATCGTGTTCCTGACCTCCCGGCTGGTAATTTTCCCGCTGCAGGAATATGTGACATTGATCCGCAAGGACAAGGAAATCCCGGAAAAGGGCGCCGAAGAAATCCGCTTCCTCGCGCAAACTTACAACAAAATGCGCGAAGCCAACCTGCTCCACCATGAGCGGCTCTCTTACGAGGCGTCCCACGACAAGCTGACGACGCTTTACAACCGCCGGGGATTCAGCGAACTGATGAACGACCTCGACCTCAGCAACGCCGCCCTCCTGCTGGTTGACCTCGACAAATTCAAATCGGTCAACGATCTCTATGGCCATGATATGGGCGACCGGGTGCTGGTCAAAGTCTCCAAGACGCTGCTCCAGTTCTTCGGTGACAGCGGCCATGTGTGCCGGCTCGGCGGCGACGAATTCGTGGTCCTGCTGGAAAACACGACCCCGGAAATACAGGATCAGCTGAAAAAGCAGATACAGGCCATCAACCAAAAACTCAGGGACTCCAGCGACGGGGTTACTCCAGTCTCGGTCAGCGTAGGCGTCTCATTCTGCAGCGGAAGCAAGGACATCAAAGCAATCCTGAAGTTCGCCGACGCCGCCCTCTACGAAGCGAAGGAAAACGGCAGAGGCGATGTGCGCTTCACCAACGAAAAAGAAGCATAATATCCACGAAAAAATCCCCAAAAGCCAATCAACGCTTTTGGGGATTTTCTTTGCCCTGTTTCCCGTTTCTTTATTTCCGCACCTCAAAACCCGTTTCGCCATCGACGTTCTTGCAGAACTCGAAGGTCATGTGCTCGACCTTGCAAAAGCCGTTGCCTTCCCGGAGGCGTTCTTTGAATTCCCCGAAGCGGGCCTCGTCGCCCTGCGCCTCCATGACCACCGAGCCGTCGGGCATATTTTTCACCCAGCCCGTGAAGCCAAGCTCCTGCGCTGCGCTCTGCACAAAGACGCGAAAGCCTACGCCCTGTACCTTTCCCATGCACCTTCCCGCGTGCCGTACCGTTTTCATTGCCATTCCTCCATTCTTGCATCTCTCCGCAAAATCGCGTACTTTTCTATCGGCTTTTCCATGCGGATACGGACGTGCTGTTGCGGGTGCGGCGCCGCTTCAATGGCTTCGCCGTCCTCGTCCGTCATTTCCGAGAGCGTTTGCCGCCACCCCTCGCCCCTCGGCGGGAAAATCTCGATTTCCTCGCCGACCCGCATATGATTGCGCTGCTCGACCAGCGCGAAGCCCGTCGATTCGTCATAATCCAGGGCCAGCCCGACGAACTCCGAGGTCTGCGTATAGGACGAGCTGCTGTAAATCTGCGCATCCGAAGGCGGCCCGCCGTGGAAAAAGCCGTCGGTATAGGCGCGGTGCGAAACCTTGTCCAGTTCCTCGGTCCAAACAGGATTGACTGAAAATGTTTCCGGCGCATCGAAATACGCGTCAATGGCCATACGATACGCCTTCGTGACGCTTGCGGCATAGTGGACGCTTTTCATGCGCCCCTCGATTTTCAGGCTGTCCGCGCCGCTTTCGATGACCTCCGCCAGATACGGCATCAGGCAGAGATCCTTCGAATTGAAAATATAAGTCCCCCGCCCGTCCTCCTCAACGGGAAAATACTGCCCCGGCCTCGTTTCCTCCATCAGCGCGTATTTCCAGCGGCAAGCCTGCGCGCAGTTGCCGCGGTTCGCGTCACGCCCCGTGAAGTAGTTGCTCATCAGGCAGCGCCCGGAATAAGCAATGCACATCGCGCCATGAACGAATAATTCCAATTCCACATCGCAGCGTCGGCGAATCTCTCTTATATCCGCCAGCGGCACTTCCCGCGCCAGCACCACGCGTTCCGCGCCGAGCCGTGCCCATGCGTTGACTGCCGCGTAATTTACGCTGTTCGCCTGCGTGCTGATATGCAATGGCAATTCCGGCACGTTTTCCCGCGCAATCGAGAACACGCCGAGATCGGAAACGAGAATCGCATCCGCGCCGATTTCCCGCAAAAAGCGAAGGTAATCCGTCAGCCCCGCCAGTTCCTCATTGTGCGGATAGACATTGACTGTCACATAAATCTTTTTCCCGCGCTCATGGGCGAACCGCGCCGCCTCCGCCATTTCCCGCTGCGAGAAATTGCCGCCCTGCGCGCGAAGCCCGTATTTTTCGCCGCCCAGATAGACAGCGTCTGCGCCGTAGAGGACAGCCATTTTCAGTTTTTCCATATTCCCGGCTGGAGCCAAAAGTTCCGGCTTTTTTTGTTTCATTCGTCCCTCCGCGACACGGCCATGCCGTCACCCTCGGGGAATATTTCTGTCCGGAAGCCCGGCGCGGAACGGACAAGCCGCAAATATTCCCGAAGCTGAAGCACCATCGTCCGATAGGAATGCTTCGGCCACTCCTCGCTTCCCTCGCCCTCGACCAGCCCGCGGAACAGCACGTTGTCCGCAACGACGACCGCACGCGGCGCAAGCAGCGGCTGGACGCCGAGCCAAAAATCGGGATAACGCGATTTCGCCGCGTCGATGAACACGAGATCAAAATTCCCCGCAAGCGTCGGCAACAGTTTTTCCGCCTCGCCGACGAGCACCGTCGCCCGCCCCAAAACTCCGGCACGGCCAAGAAAGGAACGCGCCGCCTCGGCCATGTCCGCGTCGCGCTCGATGGTCACGATACGGGCCTCCGGCGACTCCCGAAGCGCCAAAAGCGCCGAATACCCGATGGCCGTCCCCAGTTCCAAAATCCGTAGCGGCGCCGCCTCGCGCACCGTCCGCAAAAACACGGGGCGCGCCGCCTCAGCCAGAATCGGCACTTCGCGCACCGCTCCATCTCCCGCAGCAGACCTTCCAGCGAATCCCGATTCACCGCGCGTGCCCCGCAAACGCAATTCCCATTTTTCAGTCCCCCAGAGTACCGGCGCATTTTCCTTTTCCATCATACCATAAAAACAAAAGACACAGGCAAATTGCAATAGCAAATCGGACAACCGGACAAAAAGTTTGAGCAGCAGACGAGAGCAAGGCAATCATCAGCATGGACTCGCCGGCCATCAAGCGTCATCCTTCCGCGCCCGTCTTTTCTGTGCCCGTATTCGATTCCGTACTCAAGGAAGCTCCTCTGCCGACCCAAAGATTTTCGCGAACATATCCATCCGCGTCTCCACCAGCACCGCCTTTACCATGCCCGCGGCGCCTACCAGCGCGAAATCCTTGCCCTCGGCTTTCGCTTTTTTCGTCAGGCTCAGGAGAATCCTGATGCCCGCGCTGGACAGATACTCCAATCCGCTCATTTCCACGGCGAATTTTTCCGCCGTCGCGAAAACTTTGTCCGCCTCCTCTCCGGCTTTCACGGAGGTGAGCCTATCCAGCCGCCCGCTGACGCTCCATATCGTCCAGCCGTTTTTCTCGGTTACCATGCAAATCATCCTTCCTTTCACGCTATCCTTGAAATACAAGTCCCAGCATCGTTATATCGTCGGACTGCTCTGTCCCGCCCGCGTGGGCGCTGACCGCCTCCCGCACCGCCGCGAGGACCTCCGCCGACGATTTGCCCGACGCACAATCGCAAAGCGTCTCTTTCAGCCGTTCCTCGGTGAACATTTCCTTCGCTTCGTTCATCGCCTCCGTCACGCCGTCGGTGTAGAGAAAGAGCATATCCCCCGCCGAGAGCGTCAGCCGCTCCGAGGGGAAAGCCATGCCGCCCATCGCGCCCAGCATCGGCCCGGCGGCGACGGGCAGGAACTCGAAGTTTCCGTTCCGGCGGAGAAGCGGCGGATTGTGGCCCGCGTTCACATAGGTGAAATCCCCGTTCCGAATGTCCAGCACACCGGTAAACACCGTGACGAACATCCCCTCGTCGTTGGCCTCCGCGAGGCGGTCATTCGTCCGCGCCACCGCTTCCGACAGCCATGGAGGGCTTAGTGTCGGCGCAGGCGCAGGATGCGCCGCTTTTGCGCCGACCGGCAAATTGTCCCCCGGCCCCATCGTCAGGGCCGATTCCTTCAGCAACGTCTTCGCGGCCACCATGAAGAGCGCGGCGGGCACGCCCTTGTCCGAGACGTCCGCCACCGTGACCACCAGATGGCAATCGTCGAGGAAATAAAAATCGTAAAAGTCTCCGCCCACTTCTTTCGCGGGCGTCATGGACGCCGCCAGATCCACCTCGGTCCGCGCCGGAAGATGCTTCGGCAGGATGCCCGCCTGTATGCGCGCCGCCACGGAAATCTCCGTTTCGATTCGCTCCTTTTCCGCCGTTGTCCGCGCGAGATTCCGGATATAGGTTTGGAGTTCGTCGGTCATGTGGTTGAAGCTGTCGGCGAGCTGCTCGATCTCGTCGCCCGTTTTGACGTCGATTTTCTTGTCGAGATTGCCGCCCGAGATTTCGCGCACCCCCGCCGTCAGCGCGAGAACAGGCTTCACGAAACGATCCGCCGCCTTGCGGCTCGCGAAAAAGAGCGCCGCCAAAAGCGCCAGGAGCAGCGCCGCCGTTCGCAGCAGATTGTCCCAGAAAAAATCTTGCAGGGACGCGGAAAAATCCGCCGCCCGCGAGAGGAGATATGCTTTCGCGTCCCGCGCCGGTTGCACCACCACGTCCCGCTCGATCAGCGTGCCGAAACTCCAGCCAAGGTTCTTAATCGGCGCGTAGGCGAGATAATATTCTTTTCCCCCCAGCGTCACCAGCGATACATCGGACAGCCCCCGCGCCATGCAGCCCGCTTCCAGCGCAAAATCCTCATCCTCGTATTTCCGCAGATCGTTCTTCGGTTCCGACGGGGCGAGCGGACCGCTCGTTTCCGAGGAAAGCAGAACTTCCCCTTTGGAGTTCAATATAAAATTGATGCCATGATCCCCAAGGGTGTTGTTCGCTATCACACTGTACAGCAAAGCGATGCTGGGGGAGATGCTCGCCACGCCCGCGAAGCCGTTTTCATCGTAATAGGGCGCCACACAGGAAATGACAGGATAGCCCTCCACGCCGACATACACATCCGTGAAAACGGTTTTCCCGGTAGCCTCGATTTCTCGATACCAAGGGCGTTCTCTCGGATCGAAAGAGGGAGCGTACCAGTCCTCGCCAAACTCCACGAACTCCGCGTCCTTCGACGTAGTATCCACGCTGATGATATACCCGCGTTTCGAAGCAAAATAATAGGTCAAATCGTAACCGTCGTCAATGCTCTCCGCCCAAATGGCCAAATTTTCGGCGGCGTTCGAGGCAATCCGGGCTTCGGGGAGTACCTCCTCGATCCCGCCGCTCTCCCGGAGCGCGGACACAAAAAAGAGGTATGGCTCCCTGGAGCGGATGGGGACTTCGCCCGCCACGGGGAGTTCGATGGGAGAGTACTCGTCCTTGTGGGTCAGAATCCGCGTCATCGAGTTGGCGAGAAGCTGCGTGTCTTCCTTGAGCCGCCACATGTCGGTCTCAATGCCGCGAGCCTTTTCCTCCGCGAACAGGGCGAACCGTTTCTTCGCCTGCCCGTCGGCAATCTCCTCGGCAAACGCGGCGGCGGATTCTCCCATTTTCGTGCCGCTTTCGAGAGCCTGCGTCTGCACGCCGTACAGCCCGAAAAAAGAAACCGTCTCGAACGCGAGAAAGGAAACAAGCCCCGTCGCCAGCAGCAAAAGAAAAATCCGCCGCTCAATGCCCGTCTTGCCGCCCAAAGAATCACCTCCCGTCCTTCGATTCTTTCCCCGCAATCAGCGTGCTGGCGATATTGCTGGTCACGTTGCTCACGGTGCTGAACATGCTGATGATGGGGTCGATGCACAAAAAGAGCGCCACCGCACCAACGGGGACGCCGACGGCCTCGAAGACCGACGAAAGCCCGATGAGAGACGCGCCGGGGCAGCCCGGCAGCGTGAAGGAGACGATGAAGGCCGAGAGCAGGAGCGACAAGAGCGTGTCCGCGTTGAGGGCGACGCCGACCGTCCGGGCCATCAGCACGGAAACGAGGATGATATAAAATCCCGTCCCGTTCATATTGAACTGGATGCCCACCGGCAAAGTGAACATTGCCAGTTTCTTGCGGATGCCGAACTTTTCCTCGCAAAAGGCAAGCGCCTGCGGGAGACAGGCGTTGGAGCTGTTCAGCGCGAAGGGGATGGGCGCAAAGCCTGCGGCGTCTTTCAGAAAAGCGACGGGGGACATTTTCCCGAAGACGGCGACGAACGCCGCGGCAACGAGCATAACGAGAACCGTCCCCGCCACGTCCGCAAGCACGACTCGCCCCAGCGAAAGCAGCACGTCAAAACCTACGGACATCATGAGCTTTGCCATGGAAGCAAAGACCACCAGCGGAATGAACTGCACGACGACGTCCAAAATATCCATGCATAGGCGATTCATGATTTCAATGAGCTCCTTCGCCAGCATCGCCCTGTCCCCCGCCCGGTTGATCATCACGCCGAAGAGGCAGGCGAGAAACAACACTTGCAGGATGCTTCCCCCGGCAAAGGGCGTGACGAGGCTGTTCGGCACGATGCCCACCACCATGTCCCGCAGGGAAAAATTCGCCGACGTGCCGCTCGACGGGATCATCGGCAAAAGCTCCGGCATCCCGTCACGGAACAGGAAAAGCCCCGCCGCGACGCCAAGCACCGTAGTGACGAGGAGCTTCGCCAAGGAAACGCTGATGAGCCGCCCGCCGAGCCGTCCCACGTCCGAGGCGTCGGAAATGCCGGTGATGCCGGACAGCACCGCGAAAAAGACCATCGGCGCCATCATCATGGAAAGGGCGTTCATGAACATCGTCTGCACCGAAGACAGAAAGAGATGATCGATGCTTTGGGCCGCCGCTTCCCCAAGATGGCCCTTCATCAAAATCCCCGCGAGGACGCCCAGCGCAATCGCCGCGCAGACTTTGCCCGTCTGCTTGCCGCTGGCCTCATGGACTTTGATGGAAACGATGTTTTCCCCGTTTTTTCGCCCGTAGCTGATTTGATTTTTGTGCGCCAGCAGAATCGAAAGGCTGATGGCCTCTTCCTCGTCCGCCTCCGCGAGCTCCTTTGGCCCCGCCAACGGGTTGAACGCTTCCCCCTTTGCGGAAAGGATGAGGCTGACGTCGCCCCACCGCCGCCGAAGGCGGAGCGTTGCGGAAAAATCTCCCGCCGAAGAAGCGGCCTCCTCCATACGGGAAAAACATTCCTCAAAAAGCAGCTCGGCCGTCTGCCGCTCTTCCGGCGCCGTTTTCGTCTTGGAAAGTTCTTCTGCCAGCCAACGCACGGCCTCGCCGTAAGTTTTGCCGGTAACATGGTAAGTGTTGCTTGTCACAATCTTGCCTCTTTCTTGCCAATATATCTCGCGCCAAGGCATAAAAATCCCCTGCCACGGAGGAAACGCCCTTGCAAATGTATGATTGCCGCGATACATCTCCCCATCGGAATGCGGCTTGTTTTTTCTGTCTGTCCTATTATACCCGCAAACAGAAAAATACGACAGGATTTTTGAAAAATATAATCCAAATCTTCCCCGTACAAAAAAATAGCGGCAAGGCACCCTTTTAGGAAAAGCTGCCTTGCCCTTTACTTTTTGTCTTTCGGCTTCGGCGGAAAAAAGCCCGCCGCCGCCACTTCGTCCAGTTCCTCGTCGGACATGCGCCCGGCCATCGGCCATGGCACGCCCCGTTCCCGCTCCATCCTGCCCAGCAGTTCTTTCAGGAGAGGCTCACGCACCGGGCTCAGCAGGGAAAAATCGAACCTTTGCAGCAGCCCATCTAATTTTGGATCCTCCACAGCGTCCGCCCCCCTTTATGATTTATTCCTGTATATTATACCCGAGAAAACAAAAAATGTGACAAAAAAAATAATTTTTTCTCTTAGCCGCCCATTATGCTGACAACAGGCACATATTGAACGAAACACAAGGGAATAATACTAATCGCAGTTAGGATTTTTAAATCCTTACTGCGATTGCATGAGACGTCAGACGCGCTTTAGCGCGGCTGTAGCCTGCGAAGCAGGCGCATCTCAGGTCAAAATTTTATTTAAAATTTTGGTCTGAGATGAGTATAAGAATGTGATGCTATGATACCATTGCCATAGCCTCCTGCAAAAACCACGGCAAGGAAGCATAGAAAAGCCCCCGCGCTATGCGGGGGCTTTTCCATAGTATCAGGCGTGGTTGCCCGATATATCATTGTATACCTCCCTTACACCGTCGGCCTCCCTTTTCATCCCATGATGTTCCAGAAACTGCGCTCCAAGATCGACAGTTAACCCCATCATGTCGTCGAACAGCGGCACTGTCATCGTGGTAATGGCGTAGACAACCTTGCGTGGGTCATTGTCACCGTTTTTGACCATTTTGACGAGTCTGATGCCGGCTTTTACCGACTTGACGGGAACTGACACGCATTTCACAACGCTCGTCCCGAGGAAAGTTAACGCATTCTTGGTTGCCTTGCCCCAATCGAACGCTCCGCCTGCCACCTGATCCAAGTCTTCGTCTGAAAGTTTGGACGCGTACAAGCGCACATATTCCTCCTCCGTGAAGGGAAGCCCTTCTTCCTCCGCCAGCGGCCGGAGAACCGTCGCAAACATCTCGTTGGCCCATGCAATCTGCTCCTCCTCGGGAGCCGTTTCCTCCGGCTCCGGATGTGCCGCGCGGAACGCATCGTCCGCAGCTTCCAGTTTCGCCGAAAGCACTTCATCCACCATAGCCTTTCCGAAGAATTTTGTTACGTTGTTCTGTTCCAAGTTTGCCATGATGCATCTCTCCTTTTTTTGATTTGGCTTTCATTTTGTTTTCTGTCTTATATACCCGCGAGCGGGAAAATAGTGACAGGATTTTTTGAAAAAATTTCGTTTTTTCTTTTTATGAAAGAACCTGCCCCAAAACCGAGAACAGGTTCAGCAACGGGGCACTGGGATTTTGGGTCAAGCAAAGGACGGGCAATCCTTTGTGTTAAACGCTTTCGATGGAAGCCACGCAACCCGGACGGATCGTGATGTGGTAGATGCGGAAGAGGTCCAGGCCGTACCAGAATTCCTCGTCGCCGTTTTCATAGACGACCTTGATGTCCCAATACTGCACATTGTCCTTCGCGTCAAAATAGAGGAAAATTTCCTGCCCAGGACGCAGGACGTTCTTGCCGAGCTCATCCTGGTAAAGCCAAGTGTTCTTGCTCGTCGGGCTCAGATAAATCTCGCGGATGACACGGCCCGTGCCGTTCTCCAGCGTGAAGTCCTGGCTGCCCCGGGTGCCTGCCATGGCGATGCTGGCAATGGCGAGGGTCATGATGAACGCCGCGATGAAAAGACCTGCAAAACGATATTTCTTCATGAGTAAATTTACCTCTCTTTCATATAACATTGAAGCAAACTCCTCTAAGA
>CAMVJN010000004.1 GCA_947167825.1 uncultured Selenomonadales bacterium
AGAGGAGTTTGCTTCAATGTTATATGAAAGAGAGGTAAATTTACTTATGAAAAAAACCGGCTTCAAAAAACTCGCGGCGCTTTGTGCGCTTCTGATGATCGCAACGCTGGCTCTGGTCGGTTGCGGCGGAGGCGAAAAGAAAAGCGACAGCAAGAAATTTATCAACATTGCCACAGGCGGCACAGCGGGCACCTACTACCCAATCGGCGGCGCGATGGCCGAAATTCTGAACAAGGCCATTCCCGGCATGAACGCCAGTGCACAATCCACGGGAGCGTCCGTTGCGAACATCAATATGTTGAAAGACGGCTCCGTCGATCTCGCTATCGTACAGAACGATATCACCTATTATGCGTCGAACGGCGCGGAAATGTTCAAGGACAAAAAGGTAGACAATCTACGTGGCATTGCGACGCTGTATCCGGAAACCTGTCAAATTGTAACGCTTGCCGATAGCGGCATTGAGACGATTGCCGATTTCCGTGGTCGGCGTATCGCAGTCGGCGCAGCGGGCAGCGGTACCGAAGCAAACGCCCGCCAGATTATGGAAACCTATGGCATAACCTATTCCGACATAACCGTGCAGTATCTCTCCTTCGGCGAGGCGGCAAATGCCCTGAAGGACGGAAACGTAGACGTGGCTTTCGTCACGGCAGGTTTCCCGACAGCGGCTATCCAGGATATCGCTTCCCAGCGTAGAGTACGTCTGATTCCCGTCGAACCGGACAAGGCCGATTTGATGATTGCGAAGTATCCGTTCTACACAAAAGCTAATATTCCTGCAGGGACTTATGCAGGCTTTGATCAGGATACGTCCGCCGTATCCATCATGGCAATGCTCGTCGCGACGGACAAGATGGACGACGCGCTGGGCGGCGAAGTCGCAAAGGCAATCTTCACGAACCTTGAGCGCCTGCAGTCCGCGCATTCCGTCGGCAAGCTGATCACAAAGGAAGGCGCGATGAACGGTATGTCCATCAAGATGAACGGCGGCGCAGAAAAGTTCTTCAAAAAATAATTGGACAGGCAACGAGGCTATGATGAAAAGCGAAGGGCGGGCGCTTTGCGGCGCCCGTTTCTTATTCCTTCTTATGGCGGCGGCTTTTGCACTCCTTTGGCTTGCAACGCGTCCCTGCATCGCTGTATATTGGGAAAGCGGTATCATCGCTTCCTGCCCTGCCGATGCGGGAACGGAGTTTTCGACACGCTTTATCCATTCTGTGCAAAAGACGCCGGTAGAGGAATTTTTTATAGTCAATGACGTACGGGACGGATTCATTTTGCAAAAAACACGTTATCAGTCCTTCGGTGTTGGCCTTCCGTTCCTCGCCACAGACGGGGCGTTCCGGCATGAAGGCAATGCCTTCGTCATGGACAGCATGAATCGCTTGATGCGAGAAATCAATCTTCGCCCCGGCGTATCGACGGAATTGACGCTATTTTTGCCGAACGGGACAATCCCTCTTTACGAACATGTCCCGATTGGAAGCATGGTCCGTATCGCCATCGTGCCGCGTTGGCAGCTTTGGATAGACAGGATCCATTTTTCTTGAAAGGTTGAAACGATATGAATAATGACGACAAGCACAAACAGCTTGCGGAGGACGTGCTGAAAAAATACGACAAGGAATCAAACGTATTGGAGCATAAAGGCTTCATGGCAAAATTTGTCTCTGCGCTGGCGATTGCATTTTCAATGTTCCAGCTCTATACAGCGGTGTTTGGTGTGCTCGATGCTCAGCTTCAGCGCGCTATACACCTCGGCTTTGGGCTCGCACTTGTCTATCTTCTGTATCCGACGCGTCGCGCATGGTCAGAGGACGGCGTACATCCGATTGACCTTGTGCTGGCAATCCTCGGCGCCGCTGCGCCCGCCTATCTCGTCATTGAGTATAATGAATTGGTGCTTCGTGCCGGAACCGTCACCGAAACGGACTTTTTAGTTGGCCTCGTCGGTGTTCTGCTTGTCATTGAAGCCACGCGGCGCATCGTCGGCATCCCGATGGTCTGCGTCGTGCTGATTTTCCTCGCATACGCATTTCTCGGACCGGAAATGCCCGGCGTGCTCGCGCACCGCGGACTGACTCCGCAACAGCTCGTCGGCCATCTTTTCTTTACGACGGAAGGTATTTTCGGTATCCCGCTTGGTGTGTCTTCAACCTTTATTTTCTTGTTTATTTTGTTTGGCGCGTATCTTGAATCCACGGGTCTCGGAAAATTCTTCATTGATTTGGCAAACGCCCTTGCAGGCTGGGCCAGCGGCGGTCCGGCAAAGGTCGCAGTGCTTTCCAGCGGACTGATGGGTACCGTATCCGGCAGCTCCGTCGCGAACGTTGCAGGCACGGGCAGCTTCACAATCCCGATGATGAAAAAACTCGGCTATGACAAAGAATTTGCGGGCGCCGTGGAAGCGGCGGCCTCCACCGGTGGGCAGTTGATGCCGCCGGTCATGGGCGCTGCGGCGTTCCTGATGGCGGAATTCGTCGGCGTTCCCTATGTAGAAATTGTCAAGGCGGCCATTATTCCCGCCGTCCTCTACTTCACAGGCGTTTGGCTCGGCGTCCATTTCGAGGCGAAGCGCAAAAACCTCAAAGGCTTGCCGCGCGAGGAACTGCCAAAAGCATGGGATATTTTTCGTGAACGCGGTCACTTGGCGTTGCCGCTGGTCGTGATTATTTATCTTCTGGTGTCCGGCTACACGCCAATGCGGGCCGCCTTGTTCGCCATCGTGCTGTCCATCCTCGCTTCATGCCTGCGTGCCTCGACGCGCATGAAGCCCATCGACATCGTAAAAGGGCTGGAAGCTGGCGCAAAAAATGTTCTCGGCGTACTGGTTGCCTGCGCTTCGGCAGGCATCATCATTGGCGTCGTTACAAAAACCGGCGTCGGATTGAAGCTTGCTTCAGCGCTGCTTTCCTTTGCGGGCGGCATGATGCTCCCAACCATGTTCTTTACAATGATTACCGCTCTGCTCCTAGGAATGGGTGTCCCGACCACGGCAAATTACGTCATTACCTCTACGATTGCCGCCCCCGCACTTGTGCAAATGGGAATTCCCGTGCTGGCGGCGCACATGTTCGTCTTTTATTTCGGCATTATCGCCGACGTCACGCCTCCCGTTGCCCTCGCCGCATATGCGGGCGCAGCCATCAGTGGCGGCAATGCGCTGAAAACCGGTGTCAACGCCTCAAAACTCGCGATTGCCGCATTTATTATCCCGTACATCTTCGTGCTTTCTCCGGTTATCCTGATGATTGACGCGACGCCTTTCGCGCTTGTCCAGACGCTTGTCACTGCGATGGTCGGCATGATTGCGTTGTCCTCGTCATTGATTGGGCATCTCGTAACGGATATGAACATGCTGGAACGCATTGTGCTTTTCGGCGGCGGCCTTTTGATGATTATCCCCGGCGCGGTCACGGACCTCAGTGGTCTTGCCATTTTCTTGCTTTCCATTATCCTGCAAAAACGACATCAGAAAAACCAATAAGCACAACCGCGCCTCGCTTTGGACACGGGGCGCGGTTTTTTTAGGAGCGATTTTTTTGAAAAATACTTGGTTCGCCGTCTTGTTGACGGCAATTTTTTCCGCGTTGCTCACGACAGTAGTACTTTGTACGGGCGCAGTATATGTCGTTGGTTGCTTTTTTATCGATCTTGCGCTGAAACGCGGGACAGCCGATAATCCCGATGCGCCTCCCGCTATCTTCCGCAGCGCTATCGAAGGTAACGGCAGAACCATCCGCCCCGCGCCGAAGCCGAACTTCGACGCGGAAAATTGGAAGCTCCATTCCTTTGACAAGCTTACGCTTCGGGCAACACACTTTGAGCCTGAACAGGACAGTCATCGATGGGTACTGATTCTTCACGGATACGGTCTGACACAGGCGCATATCTGGAGTTACGCAAACGCTTATTTGCAGCACGGCTACCATGTCGTGACGCCAGACCTTCGCGCATCAGGGACCAGCGACGGCGTCTATGTTACGATGGGCGCACTGGAAGCCAGAGACATTGCGGACTGGGCACGTCGCATCGTTTCCGTCGACCCCGAAGCGCGTATCGTAATGCATGGCGTCTCTATGGGCGCATCGGCGGTCATGCTCTCCACAGGCGAAAATCTTCCCGCAAATGTTGTCGCCGTCGTCGAGGACAGCGGTTACGCAAATATATATGACCTTTTTGCCATCGAGCTTGACAAGATTCTTTCCCTGCCCGCCTATCCGTTGCTTGATGCTGCCGACCTTGTCTGCGAATATCGCGCGGGCTTCTCATTCCGAAAAGCTAGCCCCGTCGAAGCGATTCGCCGTTCACGGCTGCCCATCCTGTTCATTCATGGCCTCGCCGACCGCCTCGTTCCCTTCTCCATGATGCAAACCCTCTACAATGCATCTCCATCCCCCATGAAGGAAACCCTCGTCATCGAAAAAATCGGTCACGGTGCGCTTTACCAAGCAAAAAACTATTTTCCCAATGTATTCACATTTACGGACAAATGGACAGAAAAATAGAGGGAGAACAGAATTCCTCCCTCTATTATGTCCTAATACTTATCTCATGCATTCTCTGCAAAGATTTAAAAATCTTGACAGAGAGTTGTATAAATACGAGTTTATTCCACTGTCACAGACTTTGCCAGATTTCTAGGCTTGTCCACATCGCATCCGCGAGTGATGGCGGCGTAGTATGCGAGAAGCTGAAGCGGTACCACAGCCAGGAGCGGTATCAGCATTTCGTCTGTTTCCGGCACTTTGATGACGTGATCAACGTATTTTTCAAGTTCCGTGTCTGTATCGGAAGCAATGCCGATGACAACAGCGTCACGCGCCTTGACCTCCTTAATGTTCGACAAAGTTTTCTCATAGACGCTTTTTTGCGTCGCTATAGCGATAACAGGCAAGCTGTCCACAATCAGCGCCAGCGTCCCATGCTTTAGTTCGCCGGCAGCATATGCTTCCGCATGGATATAGCTGATTTCCTTCAGTTTCAGCGAGCCCTCCAGCGCCACGTCGTAATCCAACGAACGCCCAATGAAAAACACGTGTTCATTGAAGCCGTATCGCCGCGCAAAGGTCTTGATCGGATCTACATCTTCCAGCGTTCGGCTGATTTGAGTCGGTATTTCTTTCAAACCGTTTACAAGCTCCTCTATGCGCTCTTTTGGCAACGAGTCTCGAATCTGCGCCATATAGAGACCAAGGAGAAGCATCACAATAAGCTGGGTCGTGTATGCTTTGGTCGAAGCGACGGCAATTTCCGGCCCCGCCCAGGTGTAAACAACTTGATCCGCCTCACGGGCAATAGAGGAACCGACGACATTTGTGACCGCCAGCGTTTTGGAGCCGAGACGCTTCGCCTCCTTCAACGCTGCGAGAGTGTCGATGGTCTCGCCGGACTGGCTGACAACAATTGTCAGCGTATGCTCGTCAATAATCGGTGAACGATAGCGGAACTCCGATGCGATATCGCACTCCACCGAAATCCGTGCCATATTTTCAATATAATATTTTCCTACAAGTCCGGCATGATATGCTGTACCGCAAGCGACGATAAAGATTTTGCGCACATCATTCAGGAATGCCTTGTCCCAAGATAGTTCCTCCAGGACTACTGCACTTCCATCTTTTTCTATACGTCCGGAAAGTGTCGCACGAACCGCTTTTGGCTGCTCATGGATTTCCTTCAGCATGAAATGCTCAAATCCGCCCTTTTCAGCCGCCTCCGCATTCCAGTTAACTTCAAAAACTTTTTTGCGAACAGGCACACCTGCGTAGTTCATAATGGCGACGCCGACCTTGGTCACTACCGCCATCTCGCCGTCACTTAAGATATATGTACGACGCGTATGCGCGATAATCGCCGGAATATCCGAGGCGATGAAATTCTCTCCCTTGCCAAGCCCGATGACAAGCGGATTGTCCTGTTTTGAACAAATCAGCTTGCCAGGATCGTTTCGCGACATGAAAACGATTGAATAGGAGCCCTCGATACGGCGCAACACTTCACGGACAGCAGCTTCGAAGTCTCCGTCGTAGAACTCCTCCAAAAGATGCGGAAGCACCTCTGTATCCGTTTCTGATAGGAACTTATGACCTTTTTTAATCAACTCTTCCTTAAGGGCGAGATAATTTTCAATAATGCCGTTGTGAACGACAACAAAATCCCCGGCGCAATCCGTATGCGGATGCGAGTTGAGATCAGACGGACGCCCGTGCGTTGCCCAGCGTGTATGCCCGATTCCCATCGTTCCGACAGGAATATTATCCCCCAACTTTTCCTTCAATTCAGCAAGTCTGCCGACGCTTTTTTCCACACGGATTTTTTCTCCGTCAAAAACTGCGATGCCCGCAGAGTCGTAGCCTCGATACTCAAGCTTTGTAAGTCCTTCCAAAAGGAAACGTGCCGCCTCGCCGTCACCGACATATCCAACAATACCGCACATACCAATAACCCTCCATACCATTACGGCAGAACAATTACATATAAACAACAGCAAAGAAGCTTTGCTTCTTTGCCGCCCTTATTCTAATGGAAGAGAGTGCGATAGTCAAGCATTTTCCAAAAGGATTGACTTTTTTGCCCCGTCGCGTACAATATAGAAAAACAGGGCGAACATTTTGCGCCCGAAAAAACTGAAAGGAAGACACGATTTCATGAAAAAAGCTTTGATTGTCATTGATATGCAAAACGATTTCATCGACGGCGCTCTCGGGACGCCGGAAGCGCAGGCAATCGTTTTTGCCGTCACCGAGCGCGTCAGGACTGCTGTGGAAAACGGGGAAAAAGTCATTTTCACACAGGATACACACCATAAGAATTATCTCAAAACCTCCGAAGGAAAAAAGCTGCCTATTGAGCATTGCGTAAAGCCTTCCCACGGCTGGGCGTTAGCATCCTCGCTCATTCTATATGCGAAAGACGCTGTCGTGATGGAAAAACCGACCTTCGGCGCGACAGGATTGCCGCAACAGGTCTCGGACTGCGACGAAATCACCGTCATCGGTCTTTGCACAGACATTTGCGTGATCTCGAATGCGATGTTGCTGAAAGCGTTTCTTCCGGAAACGAGGATCTGCGTAGACAGCAAATGCTGTGCAGGCGTCACGCCGGAAAGCCATAACCGCGCACTGGAAGCAATGAAAATGTGCCATATTGAAATCTTGTAATTGTTTTATTTTTTCGCTGTATAACAAAAAGATGCCGCATAGCGGGATTTTCTCCCGTCATGCGGCGTCTTTTTTCTTTATTCGTATCTTAGCGCCTCGATTGGGTCGAGCAGCGCGGCTTTTCTTGCAGGATAGATGCCGAAGAAGAGACCGATGCCTACGGAGAAAGCGAAGGACAAAAGAATTGGCGCAACGGTGATGACCGTCTGGAAGTCGCCGAATTTCGAAATGGCCTGCGCCGCGACGATGCCGAAGAGGATGCCCAGCACGCCGCCGATAACGCCGATGACCACCGACTCGATCAAAAACTGGGTCATGATGTCCTTGAAGGTCGCGCCGAGAGCCTTGCGAATGCCGATCTCACGCGTGCGCTCCGTGACGGAAACCATCATGATGTTCATGATGCCGATGCCGCCGACAATCAGCGAGATGGCCGCGATACTGCCGAGGAACAGCGTCAGCATCGTCGTTGTCTCGTTCATCGTGGACATCAGGCTCGTCAGGTTTTGCACCTGAAAATCGTTTTCCTTCGTTCCGGTCAGATGATGCCGCTGGCGAAGCAATGTCTCGATGTTCGCCTGCACGTCGTCCATCTTGTTTTGGCTGGAGACTTGCACGTTGATGGTCTGCACATAGGTGACGGCGAGCAAGCGATCCATCGCCGTGGTCAACGGCACAATCACTACGTCGTCCTGGTCCTGCCCGACGGAGGACTGCCCTTTGCTCTCCAGAACACCAATGACGCGGTAAGGCTGGTTGTTGACGCGAATGGTCTTTCCCACCGGGTTCGCCTCGCCGAAAAGATTCGAAGCGACAGTCATGCCGATGACCGCCACGCGGTTCCGCGTGTTCATATCGTCCTCGGTAATGAAAGAGCCGGTCATAACTTTCAAATCTCGGATGGACATATATTCCTGCGTCACGCCCGTGACCGAGGTATTCCAGTTCTGGTTGCCGTACACGACTTGGTATGATCTCTGCACGGTCGGTGAAACATAATCAATGTCCTTGATTTTTTTCTTGATGGCGATGGCATCCTCATATTTCAGCGTTGTCCTTGATCCCGCCGCGCCCCGGAGACCGCCGGACATGGACGCGCCCGGCCGGATAATCAGCATATTGCTGCCGAGGCTCGCGATGGAGTCCGTCACCCGCTGGGTCACGCCCATGCCCACAGCGACCATCGCGATAACCGCGCCGACGCCGATGATGATGCCGAGCATCGTCAAAAGGGAGCGCAGCTTGTTGGCAAAAAGCGCATTGACAGCGATTCGCACGCTTTCCGTAAATAACACGTTGCTCCCTCCCTATACGACATCCATGATTTCGCCTTTGCCCGCGTCGCGGGTGATCAGCCCGTCCCGGACGAGAAGCTGGCGGCTGGCACAGGCCGCGATATCCGGCTCATGGGTGACGAGAATGATGGTGCGCCCTTCTTGGTGAAGCCCCTCAAAAATCTCCATGATTTCTTTCGTCGATTTTGTGTCGAGGTTGCCCGTCGGCTCATCCGCCATGATGATATGCGGGTCGTTGACCAGTGCACGGGCAATCGCCACGCGCTGCCGCTGGCCACCGGAAAGCTCGTTGGGCTGATGCTCGGCCCGGTCGCCTAGGCCAACCGCGTCTAGAATTTTTTTTGCCTTTTCCTCCCGCTCCTTGCGCCCCACCCCCGCGTACACCAACGGAAGCGCCACATTGTCCGCCGCGCTGATGCGCGAGAGCAGATTGAAATTTTGGAATACGAAGCCGATGCGACGGTTCCGCGTCACCGCCAATTCGTCGTCGGACAGCGTCGCGACCTCCTGCCCGTCCAGCTTATATGAGCCGACCGTCGGCCGGTCAAGACAGCCGAGGATGTTCATCAGCGTCGATTTTCCCGAACCGGACGGCCCCATCAGCGCGGCGAACTCCCCTTTCGCTATATTGAGATCGATACCCGCCAGCGCGGCGACTTCCTGCCCCCCGACTTGATAGATTTTTTTGATGCCGGACAATTCAATGACCCATTTTGCCATATCGTCACCCGCTCCCGTCACATGCGCGGCGGCCCGCCAGGTCCCCTCATTTTGGGCTGGGAGGAAGAAACCTTCTTATTGGAAGCCTTGTAACTGTTCACGACCTCGTCACCCTCGGAAAGCCCCTCCACGATTTCCACATATTCGTCGCTGTAAATGCCCGTCGTGACCGGCTGCTCCGCCGTGGAGCCATCCGGCTTGGCAATCAGCACATACGCGCCCTTCGCGTTTGTTTTCAGCGCGGCAATCGGGATTGCGATTGTGCCGGTCTTCTCCGAAGTCGTGACCTCGACTTGCGCCGTCATGCCCGGAAGCAGAACCTCGTCCGGATCCTCCACGTCCAGCGTCACATAGTAATAGACGACGCTGACCGACGAGGATGACGAAGAAGACGACGTGGATGTCTCCCAACTGTTCGTCACGTCCGTTTGGGAGATTTTTGAGACTGTGGCGGCAAACGTCGATTTCGGGAACGCGTCCACCGTAAATGTCGCTTTTTGCCCGACGCGCACGTTGCCGATGTCCGTCTCATCCACCTTGGCCCGGATTTGCTTTTTCGAAAGATCGGCAATCCGCATGATGACCGTCGGATTCGCGTTGCCCTGTACCGCCATTGTTCCCGGCGTCAACGGCTCCCCGACGACAACGCCGTCCATCGGCGCGGTGATGACGGTTTCCGCGAGGTCGGACTCCGTCACGGACAGAGCCGACAGCGCCGTGTCGTAGTTGTAAACAGCATCTTCGTATTCGTCCTGCGTGTCCGCGCCGATGCTGTAAAGGTACGAAACGCGGTCATATTTCGCCTTCGCGTTGATGACTTTGTACTGCGCCTGCTCGCGCTTCGCCTCGTAATCTTTTCCGTCCAGCGTCGCCACGGTCTGCCCCGCCGTCACCCGGTCGTTTTCCTTGACCAACACCGAGCTGATGCGTGCCGTGATTTTCGAGCTGACCTCGACGGAATCCACCGGGCGCAGCGTCCCCGTCGCCGATACGGTGGATTTCAAATCCATTTTCCGCGCCGCGACCGTCTCTATTTTCGCCTGCTCCGCTGTCTGCTGCTTCCCTTGGTACCACTGCCAGCCGCCGAACGCGACCGCAGCGACTGCGAGGATGGCGACAGCCACCTTTGCCATGCCTTTCATCTGTCACTCTTCCCCTCTCGTGCTTCTGCCGCTTCTTTCGCGGCTTGTTCCGCCCATTTCGCCGGCGTATTGGCGTCTATGATTTCCTTGGCGCGGCGATAATCCTTGGAAGCCCGCGGGCCTTGCGGAACGATTCCTCTTTCCTTGAAGAACGCCTCGCGTTCCGCCGTCCGCACGGGATCGGCAATCCCTGGGTCTTCGCCGATGCCAAGCCCCATGGCGTTTTCCACCGCAGCCTTGTACCGCGCGTAATCGTACTGCGCACTGTTGAAGTTCAATTCCGCCGTGGCCAGCGCCTCTTGGGAGTCGATGACGTCAAGCAGGATGCCTTGCCCCGCCCGATATTTTTCGCTGGCAATATAGTAATTTTCCTCCGCTTCGCTGACCGCCGCCTTCGTCACGGCAAACCGTCGTTCCGCTTCCCGCATACTGTAGTAAAGCTCGCGGACAGCGAAGCTCACGTCCTCCTTGTCTTTCACCAGTGTCAGCTCCGCCTGGTCGCGCGCCGTCTTCGCTTTGTCCACGGCGGCTTCTGTTACGCCGCTGTCGAACAAGTTCCAGCTCGCCGACAGCCCCACTTGGTAGTTGTGGTTATGATCCGAGCCGGGATTGAACCGCTCGGACGCACCGGTGGACGCGGACAGGCTCAATGACGGCAAATAGCCCGCCCGCGCCGCTTTCACGTCCAACTCCCGTTGCCGCAAAGCGTAAATATCGACAAGCAAATCTTTGCGGTGCAGGTACGCGTAATCGACACACGCCTCCATGCCGGGATGGAACGGCACGAACTTGAAATCCTCGGTCAGCACCAATTCCTCCTTCGCGTCGATTCGGAGCAAATTCTTGAGCGTCAGAAGCTTGACCTCATAGTCATTTTCCGCCCGCAAAAGCGCCTGACGCGCGTTTGTCAATTCCACCGAGGAGCGCAGCACGTCAAGCCGCGCTTTGCTGCCTGCCGTGAAAAGCTGCTCGACATTCGTCAAATGCGCTTGATACTTTTCGACCGATTCCTGGCTGATCTCGATTGTCTTTTGCGCTTCAAGCACATTGTAATAAGCTTGTATGACGGACAAACGCAAATTTTCCCGCGCACGCTCCGTATTGAGCCGCGCCGCGTCCACGCCAATTTCCGCGCTCTCGATGTTCGCTTGGTTCTTGCCCCCGGAATAAATCGGCAGCCCCACGCGAAGCGACAGCGAGCCGTTGTCCTGCCGTGCCTCATTGTTCGTCCGGCCATCCGTCAGGCTGCCGCTCATCCCGACATCAAAACTGTTCGCGCCGCGCGCGCTCTTGAGAGTCGCCTTTGCCGTTTCCTCGCCTTTTTCCGTAATGCGGAGCGAAGTGTTTTGCGCCAGCGCGAGATCCACCGCCTCCTGTATTGAGAGCGACGCCGCCTCGCACATAGAACTGAAAGAGCTGTACAGCAACATGAGTCCAGCCGCCAGCGCGGTCAGTTTCCCGCGTCCCCGTCTTTTCATCGTCAGTCACTTCCTCGTGTAGATACTGCCGGGTTTCTTCTCTGCGGGTATCATAGGTTCCGGCCGTTACAAGGATATAAAAAGAATATTAAAGTTGTATTAAAAACAACATGTTTAGTCGTCCGCGAACGGGTAGTCTGCACCGTACCACCCCGTCTTTCCGGCGACGGGATAAATCAGCCCCGCTGCAGCAAGTCCTTCGATATGCGTCTTAACGACTTCCGCTTTTTGTTCGGTCATAATCGACAGCAACCCCATTCCACTGCCCAAAAGATCCGTTTGTCCGTAGCCACGTACATACTCGAACACCACACGGTCGACTTCATCCGACAAATATTTTTCTTCAAATTGTTCTTCAGTCATAACGGCGGCCTCCGCGATTACACGCTTCGTCTCTTCACTGTAGCTTTGCATGGCCGACTGTGTTTCCGCCAGCGCTGTACCCGATGCCCATGCTTCCGTCAGTTCCTCTCGGCATGCTGCGCAAATCGATATCGATGCCGCGCCGTCATCCCTCGCCACAGTCTGCACCTTTTCACGTCCCCCGCAAAACAAACAAGCGCAATTATCCGCCCCAATGAGTTTCATTTCGTTTCACCCCCATAATTTTTATACGTCTGTATCATACACCATTCCGGCGCCGAAGAAAATACAAAAAAGCCGTCAGTCCGACGGCTTTTTTATCCTTTTTTGAAATCATCAAAACAGTGCCATTTGGTCGCTTTCCTCCATGCCATCAAGACATCCGTGCGCCCGCAAGAGTTCGATGTTCGTCCTGGAGACCGCAGACGATGTCCGTTTTTTTATGTCAGCGATGGAAGTAAAGCGGCCGCTCTTTCTGGCCGCCACAATAGAATGAGCGGCAACCGTACCGAAACCGTTCAATGAAGTAAACGGCGGCAACAAGGATTTTTCCATAATAATAAACTTTTCCGCATCAGAACGATAAAGATCGACGCGTTCGACGGAATAGCCCCGCAGATACATTTCCCATGCAAGCTGCAATACAATAATCAGCTCCTTCTGCTTTTCATCCGGCTTTTCTATTGTTTCCAATTCTTTCAGTTTGTTTCGCACAGATTCTTTGCCCGCTGCGACAATATTGACATCAAATGCCTCGGCACGGATGGAAAAATATGCCGCATAAAACGCTAGAGGATAATGCACTTTGCAATAAGCGATACGATACGCCATCATTACGTAGGCTGTTGCGTGGGCGCGCGGGAATAAATATTTGATTTTTTGACAAGAATCGATATACCACTCCGGCACGCCGCCAGCCCTGAGCTTTTCTACGACATCCGCATTGATGCCTTTGCCCTTTCTCACGGACTCCATCGTCTTGAACGAGAGCAAAGGGTCGACGCCTTTATGGATCAGATACATCATGATATCATCGCGCGCCGATATAGCATCGTGCAAGGTACATGTCCCTGAACGAATGAGATCTTGCGCGTTTTCAAGCCATACGTTGGTGCCGTGCGAAAAACCGGAAATGCGGACAAGATCGCTGAAGCATGAAGGTTTCGTGTCATCAATCATCTGCCGCGTAAAACTCGTACGAAATTCCGGAATGCCAAACGTTCCCGAAGTCGCACCCAATTCTTCCGGCGTAACCCCCAAAGCTTCCGTGGAATTAAACAAGGAAAGTGTTGTTGGATCGTCAAAGGGAATCGTTTTGGGGTCCCGATGTGTAAGATCCTCAAGCATCTTGATAACTGTCGGGTCATCATGACCGAGAATGTCAAGCTTGACAAGCCGGCTGGAAATGGAATGATAGTCGAAATGTGTCGTTATCGTTTCGACGTCCGTTTTGTCGGCAGGTCTCTGTATCGGCGTAAAGAAATGAATGTCCATATTTCTCGGCACGACCATGATGCCCGCCGGATGTTGCCCGGTCGTCCTCTTGGTGCCGACACAGCCGTTTACCACATTTTGGATAAAACCGTCCCGTTTCTTTTCTCCTTTGCCTTCAAAAAATTTTTTGGCATATCCATACGCAGTCTTGTCTTTGACGGTTGTAATCGAGCCTGCGCGGTACACATTGTCGCGCCCGAAAAGCTGCTCCGTGTATTTATGTGCGACAGGCTGATAGACGCCCGAAAAATTGAGGTCGATATCAGGAACCTTGTCTCCATCAAAGCCGAGAAATACGGCAAACGGGATGTCATGCCCGTCTTTTTTCAGCGGTTCTCCGCAAATCGGGCAGTCTTTGTCCGGGAGGTCGAACCCGGAACCGTATGATCCATCTGTAACAAACTTGCTGTATTTGCATTTGGGGCAACGCCAATGGGGCGGAAGCGGATTGACTTCCGTAATATCGGTCATCGTTGCGACAAAGGACGAACCCACCGAACCACGGGAACCGACAAGGTAGCCGTCCACATTCGATTTTTTTACGAGCTTATGCGCAATCAAATACAGCACAGAAAAACCATGGCCGATGATCGGCGTTAATTCTTGGTCAAGCCGCGCTTGCACCACGTCGGGCAAATTCTCCCCATACATTTCATGCGCCCGCCGATACGACATATTCCGGATTGCATCATCTGCCCCTTGGATTGACGGGGAATAAAGCTTGTCCTCGTCCGGAATCGGCTTGATGCGTTCAACCATGTCGGCGATCCGTCGCGGATTTGTGACAACGGCTTCATACGCTGTTTCCTCGTCAAGATAATCGAATTCCTTCAGCATTTCCTCCGTCGTGCGAAGATAGAGCGGCGGTTGCAGTTCCGCATCGTCAAATCCTTTGCCTGCCATAATGACAGCACGATAAATCGAATCCTCTGGATTCAGGAAATGGACGTCGCATGTCGCAACCAGCAGTTTTCCGAGTTTTTTTGCCAATTCCGCCACTTTTCGATTGATAGCCCGAAGGTCATCGTCTGTTTTGACGTCGGGGAATTCTTCGCTGCGCACAAGAAACGCGTTGTTTCCGATGGGCTGGATTTCCAGATAATCGTAAAAGCTTGCAATCTCGATAAGCTTTTCTTCGCTTTCATGCGCAACGATAGCGCGAATCAGCTCGCCCGCTTCACAGGCGGAACCCAGGATTAACCCTTCGCGATATTCTTTCAGGATTTCTTTCGGGATACGCGGTTGCCGATGCAAAAAACGCAAATGGGAAAGCGACACGAGACGATACAGATTGTGCAGACCCTCGTAATTCTTTGCCAATATGATGATATGGTTTGCGTGCTTTTGCTTGTAATCATCACCCGTCAGATAGCCTTCCATGCCATATATTATCTTGATATCCAGCTTTTTTTCCCCGACAACCTTCATTGCATCCGGGAATGCCTGCACAACGCCATGATCGGTGATGGCAACTGCGTCCCATCCCCATCGCGCCGCTGTATTAATCAGCGTCTCTGTCGAAACTACCGAGTCCATCGCGCTCATCTTGGTATGTGCGTGAAGCTCAACACGCTTGATTTCTGCCTTATCTTCGCGCTGGGAACAAGGTTCTTCCTTTACGCATGATGCAAACAGGACCAAATCATTCTGATAGGAATCAAACCGAATCGATCCTTTTACACGAATCCGGCTGCCGGCTTTCTTTGTCGCTTTCATTGATTCCAGGACGCGTGCGTAATCCTCCTTGTCGCGGAAAAACGCCTTTGCCGAAATGCCCTGTGTCTCGTCAGCAATATCAAAGAAAAGCAAGTTTGTTTCCCGAAGCTCGCGACCGTCCACGTTTGTGAGCGCCCCAACAATGACGACCGATTTAATCTCATTCTCGATAGATTCGATGGGAGTTGCCTCGCCACTTGCTCCGCCGCCAAAAATACATCCGGGAGCGGTTACTTCTTTCTCTTTTCCTTTGCCGCCTCGCTTTTTCATCTTTTCCCCATGCGGAGTGTTCGTCGTTCCTGCGGCCGATGTCTGCGTATGTTGCGGTTCCATACGTTGAGCTTCTTTGTAGGATTCGGTCCGGCAAATAGCGCGATCCGAATCCAACTCCGCATCCCCTGCTTCACTGTCATAGGCATCACAAACGACGTCGCAATAGCATCCTGTCAGCTCACCGACGACGCGTGAAAGTCGTCTCGCAACATCATGCCGTTCTAAAAGCGCGCCGGCAATTGCGCTGCCGACGCGCACACGCAACCGACCATCCGAAATCTTTCGCTCCGCTTGCATCAGCAATTTTCGAATGGCGGGGGCATCCTCCGTCACACGTTTGACGAGCTGCATCCAACCTTTCGAAAGCGAAGCCGCAAGATCCAAAACATCCTGATAAAAAATCACTTCGCGCAAGCCGCATTTTTGTTCAATATAGACGGACGCGGCAGCCAAAAGCGCTTCGTCTATCAATTCCTGCGTCGTCAGGACAATCTCCCATGTCCGCGTATCCGGGGAAATCTCGACGTGCTTTATGAAGCAGCGCTGGAACAGCGCCCGTTCTTCCTGCGTCAGTTCCATTCCCTTCACGAGCAGCCAGAATTTATTCGTTTTTTGCGGTACGATACAATATTTTTGCATCATGCACTCCAATTATTGCTTTTTAATATCCGAATGATACAACGCTTCGTAATGCGCTTTGTCTTTCAGTACCCTTTCCACATAAATCCGCGTTTCCGGGTACGGGATAGCCGATATGTCCTTGAAATCCAAAGGCCAATCGTTTTCTTCCATCCACTCATGGACCACGCCTCGTCCCGCGTTATACGCCGCGAGCGCCAAAACCAAGTTGCCGTCAAATTCCCGCTCCAATTGCGCCAAGTACCATGTGCCGAAGCGGATATTCATTTCCGGCTCATGAAGCTTTTTCAGGGAGAAATCCTTTTCGCCCAACTGCCCGGCAATCCATTCCGCCGTTTCCGGCATCAGTTGCATAAGCCCAATCGCCCCGCGCGGCGAGTGCGCGTGTTCTGTGAATTTGCTTTCATGCATAATGACACTGGCGGCCAAAGCCGGGGATATGCCGTTTGCCTCGGCGTACATCGTCACGGTTTCCTGGTACTGATACGGATAAGGATAAATATATTTTTTCTTGACCGGCTCTATCTGGCTGACAAAATAGACCGCGAATGCGAGCAGGATGACCGCAAGCGCAAAGAGAAGCGATGCGTGCTTACGCTTTCTGTACCGTTTTCCTCGTTTCTCTTTGCTGCGCACCCGACGCGCCCCTTTCTAATTGTTTCCCGCCCGACGGACAAAGGCCGCTTTTACCTGTGCAACTGTTTCCTCGCGCGTTCCGTTATTGTCTATCACGACATCCGCACGCAGCTTTTTTTCTTCCATCGGCATCTGTGACGCGATACGTTCCCGCGCCAAATCCGCAGAGAGGCCGTTCCTATGCATCAAACGCTTCATCTGCGTTTTTGGGCCGACATAAACTACCCATACTTCATCGGGAATCTTTTCCCATCCGGCTTCATACAAAAGCGGCACATCAAGCACAACGAGCTTTTTCCCTGCTGCCTTGCACTCGTCAAGGCGTTCGAGCATGCGCCGCTTGATCAATGGATGTGCCACGCCATCCATCCAAATCCTCTCCGACGCGTCGTGAAAAACAATTTCCGCAATCGCTTCGCGATCCAGTGTTGCATCTGCGAGCAAAACACGTTCTTTGCCGTATCGCAAGACAAAAGCCTCCCAAAGCGGTTTGCGGGGCTCCGCGATTTCACGCGCCACCTCGTCCGCGTCCAAGACCACCGCTCCGTATTGTTCCCGAAGAAAGCCGGACACGGTACTCTTTCCGCTGGCTATGCCCCCGGTCAGTCCGATGACTTTCACGTTGCCGCCCTCCTATTTTGCCTCGGCCCAGTCCTTTCCGCAATGAATATCAATCGTCAGCGGTACTGAAAGCTTTACTGCATTTTCCATGGCATCCTTGAGCAATGCGGAAACGGCTTCCGATTCGTTCTCCTTGACTTCGAGCACAAGTTCGTCATGTACCTGCAAAAGCATCCGGCTTTTGAAGCCGCCTTCTCGAAGCCTTCGATAGACCTCTATCATCGCCAGCTTGATAATATCCGCCGCTGTCCCTTGAATCGGCGTATTCATTGCCATGCGCTCCGCCAACGAACGCTGGACGTAATTCTTGCTCCGAATCGTCGGAAGTTCCCGGCGGCGGCCAAACATTGTGGTGACGAAACCGTCCTTATGCGCTTTCTGCACCATTTCGTCCATGAACGTTTTGACACCGACATATTTCCCAAAATAATCCCCGATATATTTTGCCGCGTCTTTCCGCGAAATGCCGAGCCCATTGGAAAGACCGAAGTCGCTGATTCCATACACAATGCCGAAATTGACCGCCTTTGCATGGCGACGCAAAATCGGAGTCACCTGATCCATCGGCACGCCGAAAACCTCTGCCGCCGTCCGCGCATGGATGTCTTCTCCCCGCGTGAACGAGCCGACAAAATTCACATCTTTAGAAAGATGCGCCAATATCCGCAGCTCAATCTGCGAATAATCGGCGGACATCAAGGCGTCATATCCTTCGCCCGGTTCAAAAATACTGCGAATCGCTTTGCCTTCCTCTGTTCGTACGGGGATATTCTGGAGATTGGGGTCGGAGCTGGAAAGCCGTCCAGTTGCCGTCACCATCTGATTGAAGCTTGTATGGACGCGCTCGGTTTCATCGTCGATCAATTCGGCCACGGCGTCCAAATAAGTGGATTTTAGCTTTGCCCAACGCCTGTATTCGAGAATCTTTTCTATAATCGGATGTTCCTGACGTAAGCTTTCCAAGACCTCTGCGTTTGTCGAGAATCCGCTTTTCGTCTTTTTTGCCGCAGGAAGTCCAAGCTCCTCGAACAACACCGTCGCAAGCTGCTTCGGCGAATTGACATTGAACGAATGGCCTGCCAGCTCGTAAATATCGGATTCCAGCGCCGTCAGTTTTCGTCCCGCCGCCTCGCGTTGCGACTCAAGCTTCGCACGATTCAAAAACACTCCTGTTCTTTCCATCGAGACAAGAACTTCGACCAACGGAAGCTCCATATCAGAATACAGGGAAAAAATGTTCAACTCATCCAGACATTCCCGAAGACGAACAGAAAGCTTTTCAAGCAGTTTCGCTTCTGCTGCTGTCCGCTCTCTTGGCATTGCTTTTTCATTCACGGGAGGCTCGTCGGGCAACCAGATTGCCCTAAGTTTCTCGACAGACGCCTGTCCCATCGACGCATTGAGCAAATAGCCTGCCAAGGCGACGTCGAATAATCCTTCCCCTCCTGTGGAAGAACCGCCCGCATGGTAAAAACTCTTAAGATCATCGGTTGTGCGGGAAATCGACGCGTCATTCAAAAGTTCCCAAACTGCTTTCCATCCCGGCGAATCCACCGTACAAAATGCGACGCGCCCTCCTGAAGCGACAGCCGTTCCAGTCATACGCCGGTGGGGCGGTTTTCCTTCGTAGATGCCCACGAAACTGACAGTTCTTTTTTCCGCTCCGCGCACTGCCGAACAAAAAGCTTCTGCTTTCTTCGCTGTGTCCAAATCTTCTATCGGCAACGAAGAAGTTGCTTCCGTTGGAATACTGCCTGCCGACTCCGCAAAAAAGGTGTCAAAAATCTTTCGTGCATTGCTCATTCCATAGTGGTCACAAAAACGGAAAAATTGTTCCCTGTCCGGCGTGATTGCATATAATTCCGGTTCAAAAGATACAGGCGCCTGACAATCGATTGTCGCCAGACGTTTGGAAAGCTCCGCTTGAATTTTGTTTTCCATCAAGCGTTCTTTCACTTTTTTCCCGGAAATCTCTTCAAGGTGCGCATAAACACCTTCCAGGCTTCCGTATTCAATCAAAAGCTTCTTGGCAGTTTTTTCCCCGATACCAGGAACGCCTGGGATATTGTCCGAACTGTCCCCCATTAATCCCTTCAGATCGACAAGGCGAATCGGTTCGAATCCATACGTCGCACGAAATGCCGATTCATCGAAAACACCAATTTCTGAAATACCTTTTTTTGTGTAAAGCACTTGCACATCAGGGCGAATCAGCTGAAATGCATCCCTGTCGCCCGTAACAATCAATGTTTCATATTCGCCGGTTTCCGCTGCCCGTGAAGAAATGGTTCCGATAATATCGTCAGCCTCGTAATTATCAATTTCGATAAACGGAATCCCACATGCGTCTAGGAAATCGCGAAGAATCGGCACTTGGGAGGAAAGTTCTTCCGGTGTTTTCGCGCGCGTCCCCTTATAATCCGCATACAACTCTGTCCGAAAGGTATGACGACTTTTGTCAAATGCGACCACCATACGATGCGGCTTGTACTCCTTCAGGATCTTGAACAGCATATTGGAAAAACCGTGAACGGCGTTCGTATATTCGCCCTGTGGCGAAGTCAGCAATGGAAGCGCGTAAAAAGCCCGAAACATCAAGCTGCTCCCGTCGAGTATCATCAGGCGTTTTTTCATTCTGTCCTCCGCTTATCCCTTCGCCGCCGTATTCAACAATTCCTGATGCCGTACAGGAGACTGCTCCGTCTTGCGGAGGCGAAGCACGCCGTCAGCTTCCACAGAACCGGAAAGGCCATATAATTTTTGCACATCTTCCAATTTGACATACCATTTGTTGTTCAACCATTCCCCTGGAACCTTTCCCAACGGCGAAGAAAGCGTTTTCGCGTCCCAATCGGAAATGACAGTTTGTTTTGTGACTGCGGAAACGGAAGCGACAGGAACATAAATCCCGTTCGCCAGCTTCAATGCTAATCCGGACACCCACAGATCATCAATCTCAACACGATATGAGATGGACAGGAATGTCGGCTGTCCATCTGACGCATCTATTTTTTCTTCAATGTCTGCATCCGAAACAAAATCTGCGACGCCGAATGCCGCCAATGCCTTTCTCACTGTCGCCACATCCAGGTATTGCCGATGATACCCGTCCGGATAAATGTAATAAGCGACCCGTCCGTCAGGCAGGCGTTCAATCACGACTCGTTCATAATCAATTTCCACCGGCGTCCCGATGTCAGTCATCTCGTAAAGCTCCTCGGCATTTTCTTCCCACAGACGGATGCAGCCGTTCGACACATAGCCGCCGATGGATTCGGGGCGATTCGTACCGTGTATGCCGTAGTGGCCGCCAATTCCCATCCATCGGTAGCCCAGCGGATTGTCCTCTCCCGACTCCACTTTCTTTTTCATGTCTTTTGGGTCGACCCATACAGGATTGACCTCCATCTCGACTACCGAAAAATCGCCGATTGGCGTTTGTGTCTCCTGCTTGCCCGCGGCAATCGGATACATAGTGACCTTTTTGCCGTTCCTCCAAAATGTCAGGATACGGCTGGCCAAATTAATCGTGATTTTTTCTCCTGTTGATCCCTGTGTTGGTTCTGCCCAGGCAAAATTCGCCGCGCCAAGCAAAAACATAGCTGCAATAATCCCTGCTATTTTCTTTTTCATTGCAAGCACTCCGCTTTCCCGATGCCGAAAAACAAACATGCATACTATCGCCATCGTAAATTCTCGGTTAATAGTATAACGCATTTTTTGTGATTTGACGCAAAAGAAATTCACCGATGAAAAATTTTTATTTTGATGGCAAAATAAAAAAACGCCGTACGAAATCCTTTTTACAGGAGATTCCATACGGCGTTTTCTTAGATTTCCATTATAATTGGAAGAATCATCGGGCGACGACGAGTCTTGTCGAACAGATAACGCCCGAGGGCATCACGGATATTTGACTTGATGGCGCCCCACTCAATGACGCCTTCGTCCTGGCAACGGTCAAGCGCTTGCTCAACCCGCGTCCGGGCTTCGTCCATAAGTTCCTCGGACTCGCGCACATAAACAAACCCACGAGATACGATATCTGGTCCCGATACAACCTCGCCGGTCTCCTTATTCATCGTCAGCACGATAATCAAAATTCCATCCTGCGAAAGCTGCCGACGGTCCCTGAGCACGATATTCCCGACATCGCCGACGCCGAGACCGTCCACAAGCACGCGGCCTGCTGTCACCTTTCCGGCCACAGCGCCCGTATCCCGGGTAAACTCAAGCACCTGCCCGTTCTCGCTGATGAAAATATTTTCCTTCGGCATCCCGAGTTCCTGCGCCAGCTTCGCGTGCTTGATCAGATGGCGGTACTCGCCGTGCACCGGAATGAAAAACTTCGGACGCACAAGATTGTGCATCAGTTTGATTTCCTCTTGGCTTGCGTGGCCGGAAACGTGGATTCCCTCGCTGCGCCCGTAGATTACATTTGCGCCAAGCTTCAACAGATGGTCAATCGTTTTTGAGACAAGTTTCTCGTTTCCTGGAATCGGCGTCGCCGAAATGATGATTGTATCGCCGGGAACAATGGCAACCTTGCGGTGTTCGCCTACTGCCATGCGCGTCAGTGCTGACATCGGCTCGCCCTGGCTGCCTGTCGTGATGACGACGACCTGATTCGGTGAGTAAAAATTGATTTCATCAATATCGATGATCGTGCCTTCCGGAGCGCTGATATAGCCAAGCTCCAGAGAAATCGAGACTACATTCACCATGCTGCGCCCAAGCACGGCGACTTTCCGCTTGTAACGCACCGCTGTATCGATGACCTGCTGGATACGATGGACATTCGATGAAAACGTCGCAACGATAATCCTCTGTTTTGCGTTATGGAAAGCCTTGTCGAACGCCGCGCCAACTGTGCGCTCGCTTGGGGTATGCCCTTCACGCTCCGCATTTGTGCTGTCCGCCAGAAGGAGCAACACGCCTCGGTTCCCCAAATCGGAAAAACGGCGAAAATCCGTCATTTCTCCGTCAATAGGCGTGTAATCGAGCTTGTAGTCGCCCGTATGGACAATCATGCCTACCGGCGTGCGAATCGAAAGCCCCACCGCGTCTGGAATGCTGTGGTTGACACGGATGAAACCGACGCTGAAGCAGCCGATATTGATTACATCGCCCGGTGTGACAGGCTTCAGTTTTTCACAGCTCACGCTGTGCTCCTTCAGCCTTCCCGCCAAAATCCCCAGCGTCAACCGCGTGCCGTAAACCGGTACGTCTATTTGTTTCAGCACGTACGGAAGCGCACCAATATGGTCCTCATGCCCGTGCGTGAGGACAATCGCCTTGATTTTCTCGCGATTTTCCATCAGATACGTGATATCAGGAATCACGAGATCAATGCCCAGCATGTCGTCCTCGGGGAACATCAACCCTGCGTCAATCAGCAGAATCTCATCGTCCACGCGGATGACCGTCATATTTTTGCCGATCTCCCCCAAGCCGCCCAGAGGAATGACCTGCAACTTTTGTTGTCCCTTCGACAAAAAAACAACACCTCCATTATTATTTGACTGTCAAGAGATACCTTATGAAATCCGAACCGTTCAATATCCAAGAGTGTACCAAAATTGACCGTTCTGTTTCTGATAACACACATTATATCTCTAAAAATCCCCGCTTGTCAAAGAAAGAATTGAACTTCACATAAAATTCTTCTATAATAAAAGAGTTAACGAATAGGAGGTCTTGCACATTGAAAGAGCTTGCTTATTATGATGGCGCCTTTTTGCCGTTGGACACCTACGCCGTCCATCTGGAAGATCGCGGTTTCCAGTTTGGCGATGGCGTGTTTGAGACAATCCGCGTTTATGATGGAAAATGCTTTGCATTGGAGGAACACCTGGAGCGCTATCGCCGTTCCATGCGGGAGTTGTCGATTCCGATTACCGATGCCGACGCAGAGCTGGCCGGCGTCTTCTACGAGCTAATCGAGAAAACGGAAATCAAGGACGGAATCATTTATTTCCAGCTCACCCGCGGCACATCGCCACGTTCCTATTTGCCGCCGAAAATCAATCTGCCCCATCTCGGCGTCGTCATCCGCGATGTACCGATTCATACGGATTGGCAGGAGAACGGCATCCGAGCAGCGCTTGTCGATGACATTCGCTGGTTGCGTTGCGATATTGCTTCATTAAATCTCTTGGGCAGCGTCCTGGCCGCCGAGGAAGCGAGGAAAAAAAATGCGAAGAAGGCGCTGTTTTTCCGCAAAGAAAAGAACACTGTCACCGAAGGTGAAGACGCAAACTTTTTCGTCGTCAAGGACGAAGTGCTTTGGACGCATCCGGCAAACGAGATGATTTTAAACGGTATCACCCGCACAATCGTCAAAGAAAAGCTTGCCCCGTCTCTCGGCCTCACCGTCGTTGAAAAGACACTGACCCCCGATTTCGTTAAGGGCGCAGAGGAAGCCTTCTTCACGAACACCGCTGACGAAATCGTGCCGGTTGCAATGATTGACCGCGACGCGATTGCCGACGGCAAAACGGGCGAAATCACAAAAAAATTGCTTGCCGCATACAAAGAGCATGTGAAGAAAGAGCTGTCAAAGCCCGTCGAATAATTGACAATAGCGACGTATTTACCTTATACTATAAGGAAATATAAAAAATGCCTGCGGGGACGACGCAAAGCTTTTGCCCGCCGCCTTTTTCTTCCGCAAGCTGATTTCAAATGGTGAAGGAGAGAAAAAACATGGCAAACAATCCCGTAAAAATCACGGAGACAATCCTGCGTGACGCGCATCAGTCGCTTTGCGCGACGCGTATGCGTATCGGACAGATGATTCCACAGCTTGAGGCGCTGGACGCCATCGGTTTCAACGCTCTGGAAGCTTGGGGCGGTGCCACCTTTGATTCGTGCTTGCGTTTCCTCGGCGAAGACCCGTGGGAGCGTCTCGATACACTGAAACAGCATTTGAAAAAAACGCCGATTCAAATGTTGCTGCGCGGACAGAACCTTCTAGGCTACAACCATTATTCTGACGACGTGGTACGGGCTTTTGTGCGGCAAGCGTCGAAGCACGGCGTTGCGGTGTTCCGCATTTTCGATGCACTGAATGATATCCGCAATCTGACCACGGCTATCGACGAGGCTTTGAAATGCCCCGAGAAACCGCACGTCCAAGGTTGTCTTGTTTACACGGTCAGTCCATACCACACGAACGAGACGTTCGTGGAACTCGCGAAAAAATTGCAGGAAATGGGCTGCCATTCCGTTTGCATTAAGGATATGTCCGGTCTTTTGAAACCTTACGTTGCCGAAGACCTCGTAAAGAAGTTGAAGGCCGCTGTCTCCGTCCCCATCGAGCTGCATACGCACTACACCAGCGGCTTCGGTTCTATGGCCTATTTGAAGGCTGTCGAGGCAGGCGTCGACATCATCGACTGCGCGCTGGCTCCGTTTTCCTGCGACACGTCCCAGCCCTGCACTGAGACGATGGTCGAAACGCTGGTCGGCACCGAGCGTGACACCGGCCTTGATCGCCAGAAGCTGATTCCGATTTCCAAGCATTTCACGAAAGTCAAACAGGAACTGATTAAAGAATTTGACCTAAAAGGCTATTTTGACGTGAACCCGAACGTGCTGGATTTCCAGATTCCGGGCGGCATGCTCTCGAATCTGACAAACCAGCTCAAGGAAATGGGCATGGAGGACAAGTATCAAGATCTGCTCGACGAAATGCCTCGTGTCCGCGCTGACCTCGGCTATCCGCCGCTCGTCACGCCGTCCAGCCAAATCGTCGGCACGATGGCGACGATGAACGTGATGATGGGCCAGCGTTACAAGATGGTGCCGAAGGAAGTCAAGGATCTTGCCCGCGGCAAGTTTGGACGGACGCCGAAGCCCATCGACCGCGATTTTCTGATCAATACGCTCGGCATCCCCGAAAACGAGATCATCGACGACTGCGCGAAAGAAGATGCGAAGGAAATGACTGTCGCCCAGTTCCGCGAGGAAATGTCGAAGAAAGGCTATGCCAACGCGCCGGAGGAAGACGTTTTATCTTACGCCTTATTCCCGCAGGTCGCCGAGGAATTCTTCAAGAGCAAGGGCCGAATTTAGGCTATAATAATAGGCAAAAAAACGGAGCCGTTACGTGAAAAAGCACGACGGCTCCGTTTTTATTCTTTGCAAGGAATAGACATTTTTAGCGAGGACCTATCATTTCCATTTGGGTCTCGGATGGTAAATCTGCCAACCGAATCGGATGGCAAGCGTGCGGAGAATAACAACGATAAAAAAACCAAACCATGACGCCGCCTGCATATCTCCGTGCATTCGCGCCATCAAGCACACGAAAAACGCACCGACGACAGAAGCCACCGCATAGACGTCCGCATGCAGGACAGTTGGCATTCGCTGCGCCATCAGATCCCGCAAAACACCGCCCCCCACAGCAGTCAGGAGCCCAAGAAAAATCGGCAGCGTATACTGCGCGTCTTTCTGCGCCAGTCCAGCAATAACACCGGTGACCGTAAATGCTGCGAGTCCAAGCGTATCCGAAATTTGAAAAAGGACAATGAGCCTTCGTTTTTGCACAGGTGTGATATGGTACGCGCCATATAATATTGAGACGAACGTTGCCGTCGCGATTGCCAAAATCAGGTTCGTCGTATTTACCAGTGCCGTCGGCGGTACGACATTGATCAGGATGTCCCGAAGCATTCCTCCGCCAACAGCCGTCAAAACGGACAGAACGTTGATGCCGAAAATATCCATTTTTTTCGACAGACCGACAAGCGCGCCGGAAAGCGCAAAGGCAATCGTGCCAATCACGTCAAAGATCCCCCATGTCATGGAAAGCGTCACAACAGCGATGCCCTCAATTCTTCATTCGTCTTGGGGGAAAGATAAGCGGGCGGAATGTCGAGGACAGTTTTTGCACCCTTCTGTCCTTCCGCTGAAAGGCGATAAACAGCGCGCGCGTAAGCGATAAGAACACTGGCCGTGAATTCCGGATTGGAATCCAGCTTCAGGCTCAGCTCCATGACATGCCTGTGCTCGCCGTTGTCCCCTGTTGCGCCGGAACGAATTACGAATCCGCCGTGAGCGAGACCGCAGTGTTTTTCGTTGAACTCCGTCTCGTCAATGAAATGAACCGTCGTATCATAATCGGCGAAATAATTCGGCATTGTCTTGATTTCCTGTTCGACGCGTGCCGCATCCGCACCGTCTTCCAAGACGACAAAGCATTCCCGCATGTGCTTTTCCCTTGTGGAAAGAACCGGGGTCCTCCCCGACCGCACCGCCTCCAACGCCGCCTTAACAGGCACCGTATACTGCTTCGCATTTTTCACGCCCGCGATTCGGCGGATGGCGTCTGAATGCCCTTGGCTGACGCCGCGGCCCCAAAAAGTGTAATCCTTTCCATCCGGCAAAATAGCGCTCGCGTAGGCACGGCTCAAAGAAAAAAGTCCTGGATCCCAACCGACGGAAACCACCGCGACATTTCCTCCAGCTTTCGAGGCAGCGTCGACTGCCGCAAAATGCTCGGGAATTCGCGCATGAGTATCAAAGCTATCAACGACATTGAAATCCTTCGCGTATTTCGGAGTCTGCACCGGCAAATCGGTGGCACTGCCTCCGCAGAGAATCAAAACATCTATTTTATCCTTCCATGCGTTTATTTCATCCACGGAAACGACGGGCACTCCCTCTTTGCGAATCTGCAGGGATGCCGGATTGCGCCGAGTGAAAACCGCCGCAAGCTCCATGTCCGCACATACGTCCACCGCATACTCAACGCCACGTCCAAGATTGCCATAGCCTAAAATGCCGATTTGAATGCTCATTTTGCAACGCCCCTCTTTCTTTATTGCTTTTCAAAACCAAGTTCCGACTCATGGGCCTGCATGCCCTTGATACAGCATTCCATGACGACGGAAAGTTCCAGCCCCAAACGCTCGACTCCTTGTTGAATCAAGTCCCTGTCGCATTTTGCTGCAAACCGCTTGTCCTTGAATTTCTTCTTAAGGCTTTTTACTTCCATTCCTTTCATGCCCTCCGGTCTCATTAACGCATAAGCGTGGACAATGCCCGTAAGCTCATCGACGGCGAAAAGACTTTTTTCCATATCGGTCTGTGGTTCCTTTTCGTCGGTGACAACACCATAACCATGAGAAATAATGGAACAAATATCCTCCTCGCTGATGCCCTCCGGTTCGAGGAGCTCTCGCACATGATGGCAATGCTCGTCCGGAAATTTCTCATAATCAACGTCATGCAGCCACCCGATGGCGGCCCAATGCTCGGAGTCCGCGCCGTAATGTTCGGCCATCGCCTCCATGGCGGCACTGACTGCCGCCGCGTGGACAAAAAGGTGCGATTTTTTCGTATGCTTTGCAAGAATTTCTTTTGCTTTTGCCAATGAAATCGAACCCATATTTTCTCCCCCAATCTCTCCAAAAAAACGGTTCGCAACGCTTATGCGTACGAACCGTTTTTTCTTATGCTTCCCTCGTCGGCAATTCCTCCTGCTCAACAACCGTAGTATCCGACGTTTTTTCATCTTCCGGCAAAATCGATTCAACATTTTCGGAAACAGGATCGCCATCCGTCGACGGCTTGGTTATTTCCTCTGCTGCCTCTGGAACCGTAGTCGTCGCATCGGGATCGACGACGCCAATATTTCTATAACGCCCCATGCCGGTTCCTGCAGGAATCAGTTTGCCGATGATGACGTTTTCCTTGAGACCGATCAGAGGATCGACCTTTCCCTTGATTGCCGCATCCGTCAGAACACGCGTCGTTTCCTGGAAGGATGCCGCCGACAGGAACGAATCCGTGGCAAGGGAAGCTTTCGTAATACCCAGGAGAATCGGCTTTGCAACCGCCGGCTCGCCGCCGTTTTCAATCACTCGGGCATTTGCAGCCTCAAAGGAATTGATGTCGATATATTCCCCTGGCAAGAACTGCGTGCTGCCGGCCTCCTCAATCTTGACCTTGTGCAGCATCTGGCGCACCATAACTTCGATATGCTTGTCGTTGATGCCGACACCCTGTGACTTGTAGACCTTCTGCACCTCATAAACAAGGTAGCGTTGTGTTTCCTTGAGTCCGCAGACACGCAAAATGTCATGGGGATTGATGGAACCTTCAGTAATCTTGTCCCCAAGCTTAATATGCATTCCATCTTGCGCCACCATTCGTGCGCCATAAGGTACTGCATATTCGCGCGGCTCGCCATCTTCCGGTGTGATGATTACCTTGCGGTTACCGTTTTCGTCTTGGATTTCTGCCGTACCTTCGATCTCAGCAATAATCGCATTATGCTTCGGCTTGCGTGCTTCAAAAAGTTCCTCGACGCGCGGGAGACCCTGCGTAATATCATCTCCTGCGACGCCGCCCGAATGGAACGTACGCATCGTAAGCTGCGTACCCGGCTCGCCGATGGACTGCGCCGCGATAATGCCTACAGCCTCGCCGACATCGACTTCCGCTGCGTTTGCCAAATCTCGCCCATAGCATTTGATGCAGACGCCGTACTGCGATTTGCAGGTAAGCACACTGCGGATGGAAACCTTGTCCCTGATTTTGCAAATCTTTTCTGCCAGCTCTTCATCCACCGTTTGGTTCAGGGATGCAATCTTTTTCCCTGTTTTCGGATCAACAATGTCCTCGGCAAGCACACGCCCAATAATACGCTCCGAAAGCGGCTCGATGATTCCATTGCCTTCCTTGATGGCTTCTACTTCGATACCGCGCACGTTATTGTTGCGGACGCGAATTTCCTTGGCGTCGCTTGCAAGCGCCTTTTTCACATCGTCCTCGGTAATTTCCGAATCGGCGGCAATCAGGATTTCTCCTTCGCTGGTCGTCACATCTTCGATGGACTTCTTGCCCGCGACCTCATGAATAATGGAGGAAAGAATCGCTTTACGCGCTTTTGCATCCAATGTGCCGAGAACTATCGTCTCGGACACCATGGCATTGCTGATAACCGCTTCGGAGAAGGTCAGTGAACCACGAATCACGATTTCCGGCACATGATGCTCGCCAATCAATGAAAGATCGCTTTCCGTCAATACCGAATCCTGCGCCAAAATTTGTTCGCCGGTTTCCGGATCGACGACAGCAGCCCCAAGAACACGCCCCGTCAATGTTTCGCGGAGAATCCCCACTGCTTCGGTTGAAGACGTCGCGAGGCGCGCACGCTCCCGCGCAAGGTCGATGCTGACAATATCGCAGTCATCTTCGCGTACGATAACATCCTGCGCTACGTCCACCAAACGGCGCGTCAAATAACCGGAGTCGGCAGTACGGAGCGCCGTATCGGCAAGCCCTTTTCGGGCGCCATGGGACGAAATAAAGTAATCCGAAACCGTAAGTCCTTCACGGAAATTTGCCGTAATCGGAAGCGCTATAATCTTGCCGGACGGGTCGGACATCAAGCCACGCATGCCGGCAAGTTGACGCATCTGCTGCGCGTTGCCTCGTGCGCCAGAGTCCGCCATCATAAAAATCGGGTTGAAAGGATCCATGTTGTGCATCATGGCTTCGCCGACGTCGTTCGTCGTCTGCTGCCAGAGCGCAACGACCTTATTGTAACGTTCTTCCTCGGTAATAAGACCGCGGCCGTATTGATGCTCGATTTTGTTGACGGCTTCCGTCGTCGTATCAATCATTTCCTGCTTTTCCGGCGGAACGATGACGTCCGAAATAGCGACTGTCATGCCCGCCAAACAAGCATAATGATATCCGAGATTCTTTACGTTATCAATGACGACTGCTGTCTTTCCCGCACCGAAGTGCTTGAAGCATTTCGCGACAAGGCGCTCCAACTCTTTCTTGTTCATACGGATACCGTATTCCCATTCGCCCGTCTTTTCGTTCTTTACATAATAACGGATTTCTTCCGGAAGAATCTCATTGAAAATCATGCGCCCCAAGGACGTCTTCACGAGACCATAGCCTTCGATACGCGTCGTGATAGACGCCTGCAAATCCAATACATGGTGCTGATAAGCGAGCAAAGCTTCCTCGATGCCTGTGACGAACATCCCTTCGCCCGTCGCACCTGGGCGAAGGATAGTCAGATAGTATGAACCGAGAACCATGTCCTGCGTAGGAACGATAATCGGATTGCCGTCCTTCGGCGCGAGAATATGGTGCGCCGCGAGCATCAAAATGCGCGCCTCTGCTTGCGCTTCCGCTGAAAGCGGCAAATGAATAGCCATCTGGTCGCCATCGAAGTCTGCATTGTATGCGGTACATGCCAACGGATGCAGCTTCAATGCGCGCCCCTCTGTCAGTACCGGCTCAAACGCCTGGATACCGAGGCGATGAAGTGTCGGCGCACGGTTCAGGAGCACTGGATGCTCTTTGATGACATCCTCCAAGACATCCCAAACCTCCGGCTTTACACGCTCTACTGCGCGTTTCGCCGCTTTGATATTGTTTGCCGCACCGTTGTTGACAAGCTTTTTCATTACAAAGGGTTTGAAAAGCTCCAGCGCCATTTCTTTCGGAAGACCGCACTGATGAAGTTTCAGTTCAGGACCGACGACGATAACCGAACGGCCGGAATAATCGACGCGTTTTCCGAGCAAGTTCTGACGGAAACGCCCCTGCTTGCCCTTAAGCATATCCGACAGGGACTTCAATGGACGATTGCCGGGACCCGTGACAGGGCGACCGCGACGACCGTTATCAATCAAAGCGTCTACAGCTTCCTGCAACATGCGTTTTTCGTTTCTGACGATAATGTCCGGCGCGTCAAGGTCAAGGAGCCGTTTCAGACGATTGTTGCGGTTGATAACGCGACGGTAAAGATCGTTCAAGTCGGATGTCGCAAAACGTCCGCCGTCAAGCTGTACCATCGGGCGAAGCTCCGGCGGAATGACCGGCACCACATCGAGAATCATCCAAGAAGGCTTATTTCCCGACTTGCGGAAAGCCTCGACGACCTCCAGCCGACGAATCGCACGTATTTTTTTCTGTCCGCTGACGCTGGCAAGTTCGCCGCGCAGTTCTTCATTGAGCGCATCAAGATCAAGTTCTTCCAAAAGCTCCTTGATTGCTTCCGCGCCCATGCCGACACGGAAATTCGTCCCGAAGTTTTCACAGGCTTCACGGTATTCCGTCTCGGTCATCAACTGCTTTTTCTTGATGCCATCGATGCCGCCGTTATCGAGCACAATATAGGATGCAAAATACAATACTTTTTCCAATGCCCGCGGAGAAATGTCGAGAATCAATCCCATGCGGCTCGGAATACCCTTGAAATACCAAATATGCGAGACAGGAGCCGCCAACTCAATATGCCCCATACGTTCACGGCGAACTTTGGAACGCGTAACTTCAACGCCGCAACGATCGCAGATAATGCCTTTATAACGGATACGCTTATATTTACCGCAATGGCATTCCCAATCGCGCGTCGGGCCGAATATGCGCTCGCAGAAAAGTCCGTCGCGCTCCGGCTTCAGCGTACGATAATTGATGGTTTCCGGCTTCTTTACTTCGCCATACGACCATTCGCGAATCTTTTCCGGCGATGCAAGACCAATCCGCATGGAATCAAAATTATTTACATCCAACAAGGGGCTGCACTCCCTTCTTATTCTTCCGCATTCTCATCCGTATAATGGTTCGGGCCATCATCCTGTATTTCACTGTCGCCCAGGTCGGCGATAATATTTTCACTGTCCAACGGGGACTCTTCAGCGACATCGTTTTCATCGTACGCTCCGTCCGCCTGCGCCCCTGTATCCGGCGCACGCCCCTGTGTTGGGTCTACACCGCTGACGTCAATTTCCAACTCACGAGCCGTTTCATTGATGTCTTCTTCATCATCCTGAATGACAATTTCCTGCGCATCCTCGGAAAGCACCTTGATATCAAGACCGATACTCTGCAATTCCTTGATAAGCACTTTGA